>CAKPHJ010000025.1 GCA_934157205.1 uncultured Clostridia bacterium | reverse complement strand
ATCGATTTTTGCTGTTAACTCACTTATTTTTTCATCTATTGCCCAATTTCCATATCCTTCATTTGTTTCATTATTTAGATATTCTTTTCTTTCTTCTAGTTGCTCATTTAACTTTTTTATTTGTTCTTCTATTTCTTTTTTATTTACCTCTTTTTCCATATCTTTACTCTCCTTTTATTAATTTTCGGATATATAATAATACATAAAAACATACTAAATCTCTAAATTATCCAATTCTATTTTACCATAATCTACTTTAGTTCGCAATACTTTACATAAAAGTTTTCACATATTTTTAGAAAGCAGAGAAATTGAACTTTGAAAATTAGGTATAATATTCCCTATATGATATAGGAGTCAAATTATTTAATACAGTTTCTTCTATTCTTGCTTTTTTAGTAATTTTATTACCATTAACCACACTAAATCTTTTATCCAATTCTTTATAGCACATATATAAAGTACCTAAAAAATTCTCTATAAATGGAATATAACTATGTTTATTTTCTAGCCAATCTATTGAAGATAATCTTAATGCCTCATAATAATTTTCTTTACTATTTATATGCAGATAATCAATAGTGTTCTGCATATTTTTTTATGGTTTTCTGTGCAGATAATTAAATGTTATGTAAGGTTTTAATCCACTTTCTGGTCATGGAAACAACACTCATAAGTATATATACAATATGTATTATTAATTAGAAGAAACAAAAAATTTGACATCACTTCAAATATTTAAAGTAATTACCAATAGTGATAAATCCAGTAAGCTTCACATAAAAGATATTGTTTTTTTACATAATATGTTGTATAATAAAGTTACCAAACATTTTTGAGGAGGGTCTATCATGACAAATTTCATGGAGATTATCAATGGCATCCCATATATGGGACGATTGTTGATGGCAATTGGTTTTCTAGTCATTATTGGTACAGTACTTTACAATTTTATTGGCTTTTTTATTTCCGAAAATGCAGCAAGACATGTCCGGAAAATAAAAAAAATGTGCTTAATTATGACATTAGTAGTTTTAGCTGAACTTCTAATGGCTTACACAACCATTTTCCACTCAAACGTTGATATTTCTGGTATAAATCAATTCCAGAAATATTCTGAATCAGTCTCTGATCATTCAGAGACAAAAAACAACAAAGAAACGATCGATTCAGTCACCTCCATTAATGAAAATAAAGTTGTTACTTTCAATGATGGAGAAGTATTTAGCATTGAAGGCACCGACAGATTATCAGTTGAAGATATCGTTTCAGGAGAAATTTCTATACAAGAAATAAGCAAAACCACAAACGATATCTGGTACCAATATCTTTTGGTTCCAAATGATAATGTGGAAGAAGCAATTGCCGTTGGTAGCTATAAAGACATTATAGTTACCAGCAGCTGCTCAGATCTTGGATGGAATATCACCATCAAAGAAAACGGCAGTTGAACACCAAACAGCGGAAGTTATTAACTTCCGCTGTCTTTTATTTTTATCATTTTTATAATTATAAATAGTTCAATTACATCAAGTTTTTATTTAATCCTATATTATAAATTTTCCAAAGCTCTATTTGCTAATTTTAAATATCTTTCTTTTTTATCTTTTATTTTCTTTCCTTCCAAAACTGGTAATATTCCAAAATTAGCATTCATAGGTTGAAACTTTGAATTTGGTGTCGAAATATATTTTGCTAAAGCTCCTATCATTGTATATTCTGAAAATGTAATTTTTTTATTTTCTATTTTTGTCTTTTGTGTTTCTATTTTTTCATTATTTATACTATTTTGCTTCATTTCTTCATTTTTTTTATTTTCAAAATCTATTACTGCATTAAGTCCTGCTACCATTCCAGAAGATATGGATTCAACATAGCCTTCTACTCCTGTTATTTGTCCTGCAAAATATATATTTTTATTCGTTTTTAAATTATATGTTTCATCTAGTAATATACTTGAGTTTATATATGTATTTCTATGCATTACTCCATATTTAACAAATTCTGCGTTTTCAATGCCTGGTATCATACTAAATACTCTTTTTTGCTCACCAAATTTTAAGTTTGTTTGAAATCCTACCATATTGTATATTTCTGCTTGTTTGTCGTCTTGTCTTAGTTGAACAACCGCATAAGGTCTTTTTGCTGTTCTAGGATCATCAAATCCTACAGGTTTTAATGGTCCATATCTTAATGTATCTATTCCTCTTTTTGCCATTATTTCTATTGGCATACAGCCTTCAAATATTTCTTTTTTTTCAAATTCATGTAATGTAACTACTTCTGCATTTATAAGTTCATTATAAAATTTTTCATATTCTTCTTTGTTCATTGGTAAATTTATATAATCTTTTTGTTCTAAGTTTTGTCTATTTTTCCATTCTTGCTCTGTTTCTTCTTTTTTCTTTTCTTGTGTATATCTATCACCATAGAATGCAATATTAAAATTAATACTTTCTTTTGTTATTATTGGTGCTGCAGCATCATAGAAATATAGTTTATCCATTCCTGTTAATTTTTGAATACTACTAGCTAATTTTTCTGATGTTAATGGTCCTGTTGCAATAATTACTATTCCCTCTTCAGCTATTTTTTCAATATTTGTAACCTCTTCATGTATTACTTCTATTAATGGATTTTGTTCTATTTCTTTGGTAACTTCTTGTGAAAATAATTCTCTATCTACTGCTAGTGCTTGTCCAGCTGGTACGCTTGTTTTGTCTGCTATTTTTATTAATAAAGAATCTAGTCTTCTAAGTTCTTCTTTTAAAAGTCCACAAGCATTTGTTAACAAATTAGATTTAAATGAATTACTACATACAATTTCTGCTAAATTTTTGTTACTATGTGCAGGAGAAAATTTTGTTGGTTTCATTTCATATAATTTTACTTTTATTCCTCTTTTTGCAATTTGATATGCACATTCACCGTCCTGCTAATCCGCCTCCAATTACAGTTATATAGTCTTTCACAAAAATTCCTCCTTTTATTTGATTTAAATTTTTCATTAATTTTTTTCTATTTTATTTTAATTTCACATTTTATTTTGTTTTTCAATTAATTCTTCTTTATATTTTATTTTAATTTTTTCATTGATTTTTCTTTCTATTTTATTTTAATTTCACATTTTATTTTATTTTTCAATTAATTCTTCTTTATATTTTATTTTAATTTTTTCATTGGTTTTTCTTTCTATTTTATTTTAATTTTTTCATTGATTTTTCTTTCTATTTTTGTTATATGATAATATTTTAGTAAAAATTAATATAATAATATAAGAAAACATTATTATTTAAATATTTTTATATTATTAGTTATTCTATGCAAATAAATTCATAATTTCATCTTTTGATAATTTATTTATAAATGATGTTTTATTACTTAGCATTGTATCTGCAAGCCCTGCTTTTTTTTGTTGTAAATCGTATATTTTTTCTTCTATTGAATTTTTTGTAATTAATTTATATACTTGAACATTATTTTTTTGTCCAATTCTATATGCTCTATCTGTTGCTTGATTTTCTGTAGATAAATTCCACCATGGATCATAGTGTATAACCATATCTGCTCCTGTTAAGTTAAGCCCTGTACCTCCTGCTTTTAGTGAAATTAGAAATACTTTGATTTCTGGATTTTCATTAAATTCATCTACAAGTTTAATTCTTTCGTCTACTTTGGTACTTCCAATTAATTTAAAATATTTTATTTCACGTTTTTTTAGTTCTTCTTCTATGAAACTAAACATTGATGTATATCCTGAAAATAATAAAATTTTGTGGCCAGACTTTACCGCTTCTTCTATTACTTCAATACATTGTTCTAATTTACTACTACCTTCTTTATATCCTTCTATAAATAAACTTGGATGGCAACAAATTTGTCTTAATCTTGTTAATGCTGCAAGTATTTGAATTTGACTTTTTTCATATCCATTTATTTGTATTTCATCTGCTAATTCTTGTTTTGCCTGTGCTAAATAATTTAAATAAATATTTCTTTGTTCATTTCCCATTTCATTGTTTAAAACTGTTATTGTTTTTTCTGGAAGCTCTGTTAATACTTCTTTTTTGTTTCTTCTTAAAACAAATGGAGCTATTAACATTTTTAGTTTTTTCATTGCCTTTTGATTATTATCTTTTATAATTGGCACTTCAAATAGTGATTTGAATTTTTTATATGAAAATAAATATCCAGGCATTATATAGTCAAAAATAGACCATAATTCTGATAAAGAATTTTCTATTGGTGTTCCTGTTAAAGCATATCTTGTGTCTGCTTTTATATTTTTTATTGATTTTGCGTTTTGTGTATTACTATTTTTTAAATATTGAGCTTCATCAGCTATTACAAATCTAAACTGATAATTTTTTTGTTTATATAAGTCTATATCTCTTTTTAGTAAGTCATATGATGTAATTATTATATCATAGTTTTGAATTTTTGATATAAGCTGTTTTCTTTCTTCTAATGTGCCTTTTATTACTAAAGTTTTTAGTTCTTTTGCGAATTTTTTTACTTCACTTTGCCAATTTAGAGTTAGTGAACTTGGAGAAACAACTAAGCTTGCTCTTTTATCTGTTTCATTTTCATCGTTTTCAATATAGTCAACAATTAAAGATAACATTTGTATTGTTTTTCCCAAACCCATGTCATCTGCTAATATTCCACCAAATTTATATTTATCTAAAACTTTTAACCATTTAAATCCTGTTTTTTGATAATATCTTAGGGTAGAATTTAAATTTTCAGGTACTTGTATATCTGCATCTGTTTGTTTATTTAAATTATTTACAATTTCTTTATATTCTGAATTTTTTATAATTTCTGTACCTTCAATTCCTTGAAGAAGCTGATTTAAATATAAACTTCTTTGCACTGGTAAATTTATTTTACCATTTTCTATTTCTTCATATTTTATGTCTGTTCCAGTTACAAGCTTATCTAAAAATTCAATTTCTTTATTATCTTCTAAATTTATAAAACTTCCGTCTTTTAGCCTATGATATTTCTTTTTAAGTTCATATTTTTCCATTATTTTTTGAAGTTCTTTTGTATCTATGTTTAATTGGTTTATATCTATTGTTAATAAATTATTTTCTACTTTTACTCCTATGCTTCCTATTTTAGACTGTTTTATTTGCTTTGTTTTAAATTTTTCTGTTACAAGAACCTCAAATTTTTGCATATAATAATTTATATCTTCTGTTAAAAATTCGTATATTTTGTCATTGTCTGTTAATATAAATCTTGAATTTTTTATGTCTAACATAAAACCTGTTTTTCTAAATGCATTTAAAGCATGTGTTTCAGCTATAACATTTCTTGCAATTTTTAATTCTTGTTTTTTTGATTCAATTGGGTTAAATTCAATTGAATCATAACAAAATTTAACATCTGCTATAAGAAAATCTCTTTCATCAAAGTCTAAATAAACTTTAACTCCAAGTTCTTTTGGCTTGTATTTTTCTATTTTGCTTTCTTCTATTTTTTCTATATTTATGGCATTTTTTACTTTTGGTAATATTATCGAAAATACTTGTTGCAATTCTTTTTCGCCTAATTTTATTTGTGTTAAATAATTTTTTCTAAATAGTTCTAGTAATTTTAAACTTGATTCTTCGGTTTCTTTTGTACATTTATATAATTTATTTTCAAATAAAACATATTTGTTGTTTTTACCATTTATAATTGTAATATTAAATATATCTATATTAGATTTAATTATATATTGTTCTTCATTTAATTTTTCTAGTACAAATTCAAAATTTGGCTGTTCTTCTGTGAATTTAACTTTTAATTTATTATAATCTTTTTGAAATTCTACTTCTTTGTTTTTTAAAATTTCAAATATTTCGTCAATTCCACTATTTCCTAGCATAATGTTAGAATCACTCAAAACTTTTCCATAATATCTGTAGTTACTATTAAAATTTGAATTTGCATATTTTATTATTTCTGCATGTTTTAATAAAAATTCTAATAGTGGTTGGCTTTGTTCTTCAAACATTTCTTTTACATGCACAAATTGTAGTTTTTCTCCATATCTATAAAATTCCTTTTGTTGCATTCTTGTATAAAATTCTGACAAGTTTTTTATTTTGTACATTTTTTTATTGCCTATTCTAAATTCTACTTTCATGTCTCCTACAAATTTGTCATATAAAATTTTAGGTTCTAGTTTTATTGTGCCTTTGTTTTTTATTACTATTTCTTCTGTATCTATTGATTCCATTTCTTCTGTATAAAAAGCATTTACTATTTGCTTAAATATACTATATTGATCTTGTTTCTCATTTTTATTTATTATTTTGTTTGCATTGTTTTCTTTTTCTATATAATCTTCTAATTTTTTTCTTTTTTCTTCTTTTGAAAATTTTAATATTGTTGCTAATGTGTGTTTACAAACACCATAATTTTTTTCATAGTCTGGGCATGTACATGTAATGTTTTCAATTTCTGCATTTTTTATTTCTATATATGTTTTATATTTTTCTGTTCCAATTACTATTGCACTTATTTCAAAGTTGTTAGGATTATCATATTCTATATTTGTTAATTCGACTTTTCCTTGTTCTTCATATTTTTTTGCTTTTTCATATCTTGTTGCTCCTGCATCTTTTATTAGGCTATTTATTATATTTTGATTAACTAGCATTTTCTTTTCCCTTCTTATTTTTCTCGGTTTATAATTATATAATTTTTTTTGATAAAATGCAATAAATAGTATAAAAAAAAACCTTAAACTTAACTGTTTTTAAGGTTTTTTTTATACTTCAGAAACAACTACTTTTTTATTTTCTGATGAGCTTTTATAGTATTGAGCTATTAGTTCGTCTAATTCTATACTTAACTTATAAGTTATGCTATAGTCATCTCCGCGTTCAATGCTTTCGTTTAATTTGTTTCTTAATTTACAAATTTCATCATTTAACATACTCATCTCTCCTTTTTCTTTTTTTATTTTCCCCTTATATATAAGTTAGCATATTTTTTGTCTGAAGTCAAGTATTTTCAATGGTTTTTGTCGTTTTTCGTACGACATTTTTTTACTTTTTTCGACAATTTATAATTTAAGAGCAATCTCTATTTTTTATAAAGATTGCTCCTAAACAATTTTCTTCTTTATCCTACAAAATTTACGATTTTACTACTGAAAGTACCATTCTTTTTTCTTCAAAAACTTCTTTTAATATTTGTTCTACATATTCTTTTGTTATACTTCCTATTTCTTCTAAATAGTCAAAACTATTTATTCCTTTAAAATAATCTGCTAAAAACATTCTTGAAATGTCTGCTGGTTCATTATATTCTTTTATATAGCTTCCATATATCATTTTTTTGGTTCTTTCAAAATCTTCTTTATTTATACCATTGTTTTTATTTTTTTCTACTTCTGCTTTAAATTTTTCATAAACTAGTTCTGGGTTTGTAGCTTGACCAGCTACTATAATATGTGCATAAATTTTTGTAAATTCATAGTCTAATCCTGGTTGTCCAAATATTATTCCATTATTATATAATTCTCTATATAAACTAGAACTTTTTCCTATTAAAATATTTAATAATATTTCTATTGCTATATGTCTTTTTATCATTTCTGTTTTAACACTATTAGGGTTTATTATATCTTTTATTCCTATTGCATATAAAGGCATACTTACTTCTAAGTTTTCTTCTATTTTTTCTTTTACTATAGTTGTTGGTTCATTTGGATATATTCTTTTTATTTCTCCTTTTGGTTGTACTTTTACTAATCTTTTCTTTACTTCTTCTATTAATTTTTCTGGTTCAAAGTCACCACATATTACCATAGCCATATTAGATGGATTGTAAAATGTATTGTAACATTTATATAAAATTTCTTTATTTATTTTGCTTATACTTTCTTGTGTTCCAACAATGTCTATTTTTACAGGATTTTCATGGTACATTGCTTTCATTGAATTTAGATAAACTTTCCATTCTGGATAGTCATCATACATCATTATTTCTTGACCTATTATTCCCTTTTCTTTTTCGACATTCTCATCTGTAAAATATGGATGTTGAACATAATCCATTAGTTCATCCATTGCTTCATAAAAATTATCTGTACATTCAAATAAATATGCTGTATGATCATTTGTAGTATATGCGTTTGCGTCTACTCCTAATGCTGTTAATACATCTAAACTATTGGTTCCATTTTCTTGTTCAAATAATTTATGTTCTAAAAAATGTGCAACACCATTTGGCACTTTTGTTTCTTTTTCTTCTCCTGGTACAATAAATGTACTTTCATTTGAACCATAATTTGTTCCCCATATCATATATTTTTTTTGAATATCTTTTTTTGGTATAACCATTACTGTTAGTCCATTTTCAAGTTTTTCTATATATAATTTTTCTTTAACTTTTAAATTATCAATAATTTGCATTTTAAAAACCTCTTTCATTCTAATTTTTAGTTAGTTTTCACAAGATGATGGTTTATTATTTGTTAGAAAATAAATTGTATTTATTTTTACATTTTTTGCAATTTCTATTATATCTTTTTTCTCTATTTTTTCTATATTTGAAATATATTCTTCAGTTGTGTAATATTCTTCTGATAAATCTTGTCCAAAATAATATGCAATTCCAGTATCTTGTTCATCATCTATTGTTTTTATTGAAGCAATAATGCCTTTTTTAGCATCTTTTATATCTTCATCAGTAAATTTTCCTTGTTCCATTTCTTCAATTTGTTCTTTTATAAGTTTTAATGTTTTTTCATAGTTTTCTATATCTATTCCACATATTATAAATATGTTGCTTTTATATCTCATGTAACTTGAACTTGCTACATATGCTAGGTGTGATTTTTCTCTAACATTTTGGAACATTTTTGAATTTGGTGTTCCTCCTAATAAACTATTATACATTAATACTGCATATCTTGAATTTGTATTTTTTATGTTTACGTCTAATCCAAGTATTAATTTTCCTTGTGTTACATCTTTTTTCTCGATTACAACATTTTCAGATTCTGGTAATTTTTTATTTATATAATTTGGTTTTATATATTTAGGTTCTCTTTCATTCAATGTCTTGATATTACTGTTATTTTTTATAAATTCTATAATATCTTCTTCTATATTTCCAGAAATAAATATATCTATTTTACAATTATTTATTAAATTTTTATAATATTCATATAAGTTTTGGCTGTTTATTTTTTCTAAATCTTCTAAATAACCAAATTTATATAATCCATAAGGCTTATTTTTATACACTTCTTCTATACAACGTTCTAATGCATATGCTCTTTTATTGTCAATTTTGCCTTCTATTAGATGTTTTATATTATTTTTTTCTTGTTCTAAATATTCTTCTTTAAATTTTTTATTTTCTATATATGGATTAAATATTATATTTAATAAACATTCTATTGAATTTTTTAAAATATTTTCGCTTTTTTCTGGAAGATATTTATCATTTACTGTTTCTATATAAAATTTTATTATTTGATTATCTCCTGTTTTATCTAAACCACAGTCAAAACTTGCTCCATACATTTCTTCCATTTTTTTATTTATTTCTTCTTGTGTTTTTAATTCCATACTTCCTCTTCTAAGTATTGATGATATTACTGCATTTTTTGTAACATTTTCTTTATTTAATTCTGTTGTAAGAAATGCTGATACAATATTTGTTTTAAATTTTTCTGTTTTTATTGTGTGTACTTTTATTCCTTTTTTTATTTCGTATTCTTTATATTGCATATTTATTCACAACCTTTATAAATATATTTAGGTTTTTTTAGGATTTGCCTATAAACCTTTTTATTAATATAATTATTATACTCTTTTTTTGTTTTTTGTATACTTATTGTTGTTTTATATGTTATGAAAGTTATGCAACTTTCATAATATATAAAAAAAATGGAAGGTTTGAAACGCCTTCCACATTTTTAGTAAATTTTTAAAATTTTCTCTTTCTTGCTGCCTCTGATTTTTTCTTTCTTTTTACACTTGGTTTTTCATAGTGTTCTCTTTTACGAACTTCTTGTAAAACTCCATTTCTAGCACATTGTCTTTTAAATCTTTTTAAGGCATCTTCTATATTACCATTATTAACTTTTATCTCTGACATTTAATTCCCCTCCTTCCGGTCCATACGAAACTGTATGTGGGATAACCCTTTTAACATTGTATATTATACATTAAAGGTTTTGACTTGTCAATAGTTAGAATTCAAATAATATTGCTTTGTCTTCTTTTAATGATTTTTTTACATCTATTATTCTTTGGTTGCTTGAACCTTTAAATCTTAGTTTTATGTCTTTTTTTTCTTCTTCAAACTTACCGTCTACTACTACATCTAAGTATGATAATAGTTCTGGCGTTTCTTTCCATGTTTTATACATTTTTCCCATAACATCAGTGTCAAATTTATATCCTGTGTAACACCAAATGTTTTTGTCTGGAAATTTTTCTTTTACTTTTTTTACTAATGGTAATAACCCCTGTTGATTAACGTGTTCTAGTGGTTCTCCTCCTAAAAGTGATAAACCAGATATATATGGATGATCCATCTCTTTTATTATTTTATCTATTTCTTTTTTTGTAAATTCTTTTCCATAGTTAAAATCCCATGCTTCACTATTAAAACAATTTTTGCAGTGATGATTACATCCGCTTACAAATACTGAAATTCTAACTCCTACACCATTTGCTATGTCTGCTTTTTTTATATCTGCATAATGCATTTTTAACACTCCTTTAGAATTTATGCAAATTTTATCCAAATATTGCTTCGAATTCGTCTGCTTCTATTTTTTCTTTTTCTAATAGTATTCCTGCTACTGCGTGTAGTTTATCTATGTTATCTGTTAATATTTGTTTTGCTCTGTTGTATCCTGTGTCAACAATTCTTTTTGTTTCTTCGTCTATTATTGCTGCTGTTTCTTCTGAATATTCTCTAGCTTGTGCTAAATCTCTTCCTAAAAATACTTCTTCCTGATTTGAACCAAGCATTATTGCTCCTATTCTTTCACTCATTCCGTATTTTGTAACCATACTTCTTGCTATTTTTGTTGCTCTTTCTATATCATTTGATGCACCTGTTGAAATGTCATCTAATATTATACTTTCTGCTACTCTTCCTCCAAGTAATGATACAATATTTTCTTCCATTTCAGTTTTTGACATAAATGATTTGTCTTCTGTTGGTCTATACATTGTATATCCCCCAGCCATTCCACGTGGTACAATAGATATTTGATGTACTGGATCTTGTGTTTCTAGGAAATGACTAACAACTGCATGACCAGCTTCATGATATGCTACTAGTTTATTTTCTTTTTTACTTCTTACTCTTGTTTTCTTTTCTGGTCCCATAGTAACTTTTACCATGGCATCTTCTATTTCTTTCATGCCTATTTCGTTAAGGTTTCTTCTTGCTGCTAATAATGCAGCCTCATTTAATGTATTTTCAAGGTCTGCTCCAGCAAAACCTGATGTATTTTTTGCTATTACTTTTAAGTCAACATCATCAGCTAGCTTTTTCTTTCTTGAATGTACTTCTAATATTTGTTCTCTTGCTTTAACATCTGGCAAACCTACTACTATTTGTCTGTCAAATCTTCCAGCTCTTAATAATGCTTTGTCTAATACGTCTGGTCTATTTGTTGCAGCTAATACTATTACTCCTTCGTTTTCTGCAAATCCATCCATTTCTACTAATAATTGGTTTAATGTTTGTTCTCTTTCATCATGTCCTCCACCAAGTCCAGCTCCTCTTTGACGACCAACTGCATCTATTTCGTCTATGAATATTATACATGGACTGTTTTTCTTGGCTTGTTCAAATAAATCTCTAACACGTGATGCACCAACACCAACAAACATTTCTACAAAGTCTGATCCACTTATTATAAAAAATGGTACTCCTGCTTCTCCTGCTACTGCTTTTGCTAAAAGTGTTTTTCCTGTTCCTGGTTGACCTACAAGTAATACTCCTTTTGGAATTCTTGCTCCCATGTCTGTGAATTTTTTTGGATTTTTTAGAAATTGTACTATTTCTTCTAGTTCTTCTTTTTCTTCGTCTACACCAGCTACATCTTCAAATGTTATTTTGTTTTTTTCGGCTGGTGTCATCATTCTTGCTTTTGCTTTTCCAAATGACATTGTTTTGCTTCCTGCATTTCCATTTCCAGCTCCACCCATCATAAAGAACCAGAATATAAAGAATATTATTAGTAGTCCAAATGGTGTAAGAAGACTTATTATTGTTATAAATATTGATTCAGATTTTTCTTCTAATGTAAATGCACCTTCTTTTAAGAATTCTTCAGTGTATGACATAAAGTTTTCCATGTTTGGTATATTTACTTCTTTTTTAATTCTATCATCTTTTAATGCAACTGTTGCTGTTTTTCCGTCAGCTTCTATTTGTATAGCTTCTACTTTTCCAGCATTTATGTCTGCTATTAATTCTGAATATTTTAATTTTGAATCATTATTTTCTACAATAGATGCTAACACCGCAAAAACAATTATTCCTATTATTAACCATGTGGCTAATGTTTTAATTCCATTTTTCAAAATAATTCCTCCTCATGTTTTTAAATTTCACATTGCTTTTATAACATAATGATTTTTCTTTTGCAAGCTTTTTTTTATGACTTTTTTATTACATTTTTTTGCTTTTATTATCAATTATTACGGCTTTACGTACTAGATTGTTTCTTTTCTAACATATAATAAATTTTTTTATTTTTAATTAATACTTTAATATTTTTGTTTGGTGTTAAATATTTGTTTCCAATGTTATTTTCACATAATTTTATTATATCTTCTATATGTATTAATTCTATTTGATTGTTATTTCCTAAAATGGTATATATTGCATATCTTACAACTCTTGCTTTTATTGCTTTTTCTAACATATTAAATTTTTTTAGGTCTAATATTACGCTATTTTTATTATATTCTATTAATATTTGATAATATGCATCTTTTGTTTGCTTTTCCATATATTCTTCTTCTTCTGAAACCAAGTATGATAATCTGTCAATTGTTTTTATTATGTTTGGATTAAATTCCTTCTGAACATACGGAATAACAACATTTCTAATTTTATTTCTTGTATAAATATTTTCAAAATTGGTTTTATCTATACAAGGATTTAATTTTTTTTGTTCACAATATTTTTCTATTTCTTTTCTTTCACATTCTATAAGTGGTCTTATATATTGGTTTCTTTTTGCTTCAATTCCAATTAGCCCTTTTATTCCACTTCCTCTTAATATATGCATAATTATTGTTTCTATTTTGTCGTTTTTATTATGTGCAATTGCTATTTTATTACTGTTTGTTTTTTCTAGAATTTCATTAAAAAAGTTGTATCTTGCATTTCTTCCAGCTTCTTCTGTTCCTATTTTATTATTATTGGCAAGTTTTTGTACATCTATACTTTTTGAATAAAATTCAATGTTATTTTTATTGCAATAGTTTTTTACATAATTTTCATCTTTAATAGCTTCTTTTCTGATCATATGATTTATATGTACAACTATAATTTTTACATTGTTAAATTCTTTTTTTGTTGTAATAATATTTTTTAAAATTTCAAGCATACATATTGAATCTGGTCCTCCAGATACTCCTAAAACTATTTTATCATTATTTTTTATTAAATTAAATTTTTTTATTGTTTGTAATACTTTTGTTTCTAGATTAAAAGTTTCTTTTCTCATTAATTTCTACCTTTTTATTAAATTTTGATTATTTTTTAGTCATCAAATCTTCTTTCTAAATTAACAAATTTTGTATAGCTTCCAAGCCATAATAATTCAACTGTACCTGTCGAACCTCCTCTATGTTTTGCAAGTATGACTTCTGCTATATCTTTTTTTTCACTATCTTCATTATAATAGTCATCTCTATATAAAAACATTACAATGTCGGCATCTTGCTCTATTGCTCCTGATTCTCTTAAGTCTGAAAGCATTGGTCTATGGTCTGGTCTTTGCTCTACCGCTCTTGACAACTGTGACAGTGCAATTACTGGCACTCCTATTTCTTTTGCAAGAATTTTTAATGATCTACTTATTTCTGATATTTCTTGTTCACGGCTTCCATTTCTTTTATTACTTCCTTGTACCAATTGTAAATAGTCAATTACAACCATTCCAATATTTTTTTCTAATTTTAATTTTCTGCATTTTGCTCTTATTTCCATAACAGATATACCTGGTGTATCATCTATATATATTTCTGCTTCTGATAATGGTCCTATTGCACCAGCAAGTTTTGTCCAGTCATCTTCTTCAAGTTTACCAGTTCTAACTTTATTGCTGTCTACCATAGCTTCACTACATAAAATTCTGTTTACTAACTGTTCTTTAGACATTTCTAGGCTAAATAATGCTACAGGAACATTTGCTCTAACTGCTGCATTAGTTGCAATATTTAAAGCAAATGCTGTTTTTCCCATTGCTGGTCTTGCTGCAATTAAGATTAATTCTGAACCATGAAAACCAGCTGTTTTATAGTCAAGTTCAGTAAAACCAGATGGTACACCTGTTATATGTTGTTTTTTATTGTATAATTCTTCTAATTGTGTAAAACTATCAACTAATACATCTTTTATTGGTGTATAACCTTTTTGGTTTTTGTTTTGCATTATATTAAATATTTTTTTTTCAGAAGATTCCATAATATCATCTACATCTTCTGTAGGGTCATATCCTAAGTCTATTATTTCATTTGCTGTTTTTATTAAATTTCTTAATGTAGATTTTTCTTCCACTATTTTTATGTATTTCATTGCATTTGCAGTAGTTGGTACTTTGTCTGGTAATTCTGCTAAGTACTCTAGTCCACCTACTTGTTCAAATTTTCCCATTGAAGTAAGCTCATTTTTTACTGTTATAATGTCTATTGGTTCGGCTCTATTATATAAATTTATTATTGCAGAATATATTATTTTATTGTCTTCTCTATAAAAGTCTTCTTCTTTTAGTACTTCAATTGCAGAAATTACAGCATCTTTGTCTGTTAACATACTACCTAAAATAGCTTGCTCTGCTTCAATATCATGTGGTGGTACCTTTCCTAGCTCCATCTTAGACCTTATCTCCTTTCATTTCTTTTTTATTCTGATATTACGTTAATTTTTAATTTACCTATAACACCTTCAAATAATTTTATTTCAATTGTTCTTGTTCCTAATGTTTTTATTGTTTCTTTTAAGTCTATTTTCTTTTTATCTACTACAATTTTGTATTCTTTTTCTAATTCTTGTGCTATTTCTTTGCTTGAAACACCACCAAAAATTTTACCATTTTCTCCTGCTTTTACTTTTATACTTAAAGATATTTTTTCTAGTTTTTCTTTAATTTTTATTGCTTCTTCTTTTTCTTGTTGTTTTTGAAATTTAACTGAATTTTGCTTTGCTTTTAATTTTGACATATTTTCATTATTTGCTTCAACAGCTAATCCTTTTGGAAATAAAAAGTTACGTGCATATCCATCTGATGCATTTATAACTTCATTTTTTTTACCTACACCTTTTATATCTGATTTTAAAATTACTTTCATTTTATTACCTTCTTTCTTTTTTATTATATTTAATTTTTATTTTTTGAAATATTACTAATTTGATATTTCAGAAAAATACTCGTTTATTCTATTAATTAATTCTTGTTTTGTTTCTTCTATTGTCATGCCTTCAACTTGAGCACCTGCTAATGTTATGTGCCCTCCACCACCTAATTTTTCCAAAATTCTTTGTACATTTATGTCTCCAATAGATCTACCACTTATACAAATTTTGTCATCTAATTTACCTATTACAAAAGATGCTGTTATATCACTTATTGTTAATAATTCATCTGCTGCCTTTGCACAAACTAAGTTTGCATCTTTTGCTTTTTCGTAATATATTGATATTGCAATATTTTCGTTTATTATTTCTGCTGTTTTAACAATGTCTGCTATTTTGTTAAAACTAGCTAAATCACTTTGAAACCATTTTTTTACTTTTATTATATCTACACCACATCTACGTAAATATGCTGCTGCTTCAAATGTTCTAACTCCTGTTTTAAATGTAAAGTTTTTTGTGTCCATCATAATTCCCGCATATAAACTTTCTGCTTCAATTGTTTTTAAATCAACTTTTTTTGATGCATATTGTAATAATTCTGTTACCAATTCACATGCAGATGAGGCATAAACCTCTTGAAATGTTAATGTTGCATTTTCTATATAGTCTGTACTTCTTATGTGATGGTCAATTATTACTATCTTTTTTACTTTATTTAAAAGTTCTGGTACTTCTACATAATTAATTTTATGTGTGTCTACTACAATTAAAAGTGTGTCTTCATCTATATTTTCTAGAGCTACTTCTTTATTTATTATTACATCTTCATATTCTACATCTTTTTCAATTGATTTTTTAAATGATGTTAGTGTTGCATTTTCTTCACTTATAATATAAACATTTTTTTCTAATGTTTTAGCAAGTCTGTAAATTCCCATACTTGCACCTATACAATCCATATCTGGATTATTATGTCCCATTATCATAACTTTTTTGGAATCTTTTATTAAATTTTCTAAAGCATGTGCAACAATTCTTGCTTTAACTTTTGTTCTTTTTTCTACTTCTTGTGCTCTTCCTCCAAAAAATTTATATATTTCATTTTCTCTAATAACTGCTTGGTCTCCACCTCTACCTAGAACAATATCCATTGCTTCTCCGGCTGATTTATATTTTTCTTTATCTGTACTTCCTTCGTTTGAAATTGCTATACTTAGTGTAAATTGTACCTTTTCTTTTATATCTAATTCTTTTATTTTATCTAGTATACTAAATTTATCTTCTTTTATTTTATTTAAATATCTTTGCTCAAAAAAGTATATATATTTATTTTTTTCTGTTTTTATTAATACCCCATTTGTTTCATTTGTCCATTCGTATATGCACTTATCAATTTTAGCTGTAAACTGAGGTTTTTCTTCATTTTCAAGCCTTTGCATTGTTTCTTCATAATTGTCTATCATAATTATCCCAACACAAGATTTTGAATCTTTGTACTCTTTTTGAAGTTTGATATTTTCTGTGTCATCTATAAAATATAAGATTGCCATATAGCTTTTTTTGTTTTTCTTTTCTTTGTTTCTTGTTCTCGAATTTAGATATTTTCCAAGTATTTTGTATGTTTTTTCTCCTATTTTTACTTGTTTTATTATGTCTTTCTTTTTAGGATTAATTTTTATTTCGCCTTTTAATTCTTCGCTTAATTCTAATATGTTTGTTTTTATGTCTATATTTGCAAATTCTGATGAAAATTTAGAATTTTTCCATACTATTCCACCTTCTGTTTCTATTATTGCAAGTGGAAATGGTGAATTTATTAAGCTTGTTTTTGCAGCTGTGTCTACTGTGAGTGTTAAGTCTTGTAGTGTTTCAGATATTACACTTTTTCTTTTATTGTTTGTATAATAACTATATATTACAATTAAAGAAAATAAAATTATTGATGGTATTATCAAGTTTGGTTGTTTGGAACAAATTAATACTAGTAATATGAATATTATTGCTAAATATATTTTTGTTCTTGATACTAATTTGTCTAATATTTTTCTATTATTATTTGGCATTATATTCTCCTTTTTATTTTTTAACTATTTTATTATACACTCTTTTTTTGAAGGTTTCAACAATTTTGTTACTTTAGATAATTATATTTTTATTCGTGTGCGAAATTTACAAAGCAAATTTATGTGCAACATTTTTCTATTATATAAAGTTCAGAAAACTTTTCTATAATAGAAAAAACGGAAACAGCTACAATTTCTGTTTCCATTTATTTTTACAACTTGTTTATATAAATTAAATCATGTTAAAATTATTATTAAATTTCTTCTACATAAATTTCATCTGTTGCTACAACTATTGTGTATTTTCTTAATCCTTCTATTTCTTTTATTTCTTCAAATTCGCTGTATCTTTCAATTTGCTCTCTTGCTTCTTTTTGTTTTTCTTCTAATTTTGATTTTTCTCCTTT
>CAKPHJ010000024.1 GCA_934157205.1 uncultured Clostridia bacterium | reverse complement strand
ATTATTTAATAAAAGAAAATAAAGAGATTGATATTAAAGAAACACCACAAAATACAAGTGATAAAAAAAGATTATATCGTTCATTGTGTAATATTAGAGAACCATTACCAATATCAGAAAAATATATTAAAATAGAAAATGAATTTTTAACAGAGGAAAATATAAACAAAGGCATTGTTGAATCAAACGATATAACTTCATTTATAAAATATAAAGGAACTCAAATATGTTTATGGCAGGGGGATATAACAACTTTAAAAATAGATGCGATTGTAAATGCAGCAAATTCGCAAGGATTAGGATGTTTTATACCTTGCCATAAGTGTATTGATAATAGCATCCATTCTGCAAGTGGAGCCCAATTACGATTAGAATGCAATAAAATTATGCAAGAAATAGGAATGTTACAAACAGGAAAAGCATTTATAACAAAAGGCTATAATTTGCCATCAAAATATGTGATTCATACAGTAGGACCAATTATATATGAAAATGTAAAAGAAAAAGAAATATTAGAATTGAAAAATTGTTATATAAGTTCACTAGAACTTGCAAAAGAAAATAATATAAAAACAATAGCATTCCCTTGTATATCTACTGGAGAATTTAGATTTCCAAAAGAACTATCATCAAAAATTGCAATAGAAACAATAAAAGAATATTTAGATACAAACGAAGAATATTTTGAAAAAATAATATTTAATGTTTTTTTAGATGAAGATTATAAAATATATTTAAAGAATTTGGGAGAAATTTATGGAAGAATGTAGTTCAAGAATTTTACAAGCAAAACAAGCAATAAAACGAGCAGATTATATTATAATTGGTGCAGGAAGTGGTCTTTCAACAGCAGCAGGTTTACTCTATAGTGGAGAAAAGTTTGAAAAAGATTTTAAAGAATTTATAGAAAAATATCATTTGGATAATTTATATTCAGCATCGTTTTATGAATTTAAGACACAAGAAGAAAAGTGGGCATTTTTTGCAAAAATGATAAAACTAAATAGATATAATGAAAAGCCACTAAAATTGTATCAAGAATTATATGAAATTGTTAAAAATAAAGAATATTTTGTTTTAACAACAAATGTAGATGGGCAATTTTACAATAGTGGTTTTGGTAAAGATAAAGTATTTGAAGTGCAGGGAGATTACAGTTATTTACAATGTGAAAATGCTTGTCATAACAAATTATATAATAATAAAGAATTAGTAGAAAAGTGGCTACGAAATACAAAAAACTGCAAAATACCATCAGATTTAGTAATGAAATGTCCAGTTTGTGGTGGCAATATGGATATGAATTTAAGAAAAGATGCTAATTTTGTTCAAGATGAAAATTGGTATAGACAATCTGAAAAATACGAAGATTTTTTATCTAGAAGTAAAGGCAAAAATGTGGTATTATTAGAAATAGGAGTTGGATTTAATACACCTGGAATTATAAGATTTCCATTTGAACGAATGACAGCAATAAGTGAAAAAACAACACTTATAAGAATAAACAAAGATTATCCAAATCCAATGTTAGAAATAGAAAATAAAACAATTTCTTTTGATGAAGATACAAATAAAATAATAGAAGATTTAAAGGAGTAAATATAGATGATAATAAATACAGGATGCAGAACAGATATACCAGCATTTTATTCAAAATGGCTAATGAACAGAATAAGAGAAGGATATGTATTAGTAAGAAATCCATATTATCCTCTACAGGTAACTAAATATATTTTATCTCCAAAAGTAGTAGATTGTTTAGCATTTTGTACTAAAAATCCAGAGCCTATGCTAAAATATTTAAATGAACTTGATATTTACAGACAATATTGGTTTGTAACAATTACACCTTACGGAAAAGACATAGAGCCTGTTGTACCCAATAAAGAAAAAGTGATAGAAAGTTTTAAGAAATTATCAAATCATATAGGCGTAGATTCTATCGGTTGGAGATATGATCCGATTTTCATAAATAATGATTTTGATGTAGAAAAGCACATAGAATGTTTTGAAAAAATGGCTAAAGAATTAAAAGGATATACTCATAATTGTACCATTAGCTTTTTAGATTTATATGAAAAAGTAAAAAGAAATGCACCAGATTTAAGACCTCCAACAAAAGAGGAACAAATACAGATAGCAAAAGCGTTTGCTCGAATAGGAAAAGAAAATAATATAGTAATACATAGTTGTTGCGAAAAAAATTTTCTATCAGAATATGGATTAAAATGCAATGGATGTATGAGCCAAGAAATTGTTGAAAAGTCAATAAATTGCAAGTTAGAACCACCTAAAAGGAAAAATTTGAGACAAGAATGTAATTGCCTTATGGGAAATGATATTGGTAGCTATAATACTTGTGGACATTTGTGTAAATATTGTTATGCTAATGCTAATAAAGGTTTAGTTATTGAAAATATGAAAAAACATAATGAAAATTCTCCATTTTTAATTGGAAATAGTGAAGTTGGAGATAAGTTAACAGAGGCTAAACAGAAAAGTTGGCTTGTAAGTGAAAATAAGCAGATTAGTTTTATTTAAGAGAACAACAAATTACAAACTATAGAACAAAATAGACAGAATTAATCCTGTCTATTATTTTTTTCTTGATAAATATGAGTCTTTTTATATAATTTTTGTATATCTTCTGGCATATCCTCTAAATTCATATTTTTAACGAATTTTTCAGAATTATGGTATTTAGCAGTTGAATAATACCATTGCTTGAAATGAATTAGATCTAAACTTTTCTTTAAAGTTTCAATTTGATTAAGTATATTTGCTTCTTGCTTATTAAACATTTCTAATCTTTTATCTATTGTTTTTTCTCCTTGAGAGCACCATTTCATAAATTCTTTAATTTCTTTTAATTGCATACCAGATGTTTTTAAACATTCAATAATAGTTATAGCTTCTAAGTTTTCTATACTAAATTTTCTAAGTCCAGAAGAAGATCTTTTTAAATTAGGAATAAGACCATGTTCATCATAATATCTTAATTTTGATATACTTAATCCTGTTTTTTCAGATACTTCTCCAATAGTTAATTCCATACAAATTCACCTCCAAAAAATTTAAAAAATTTCAAAAAAGCACTTGACCTAAACCAAGGTCGAGGTGGTATATATAATATATATAAAATCTTATAGAATGTCAATAAGTAGTGATTTATATTGCAACAAAGGCAATATAAAAAGCAAGGCCTATAAAATGATATAAATGGAGGTAAAAAATATGTATGAAATATTAAAAAACATCAATAGTCCAGAGGACGTAAAAAAATTAAATATGGAAGAATTGAAAGTATTAGCGAATGATATTAGAGATGGTCTATTTAATAGACTAACAAAAATAGGTGGACATTTTGGACCAAATTTTGGAATTGTAGAAACTGAAATTGCAATGCATTATGTATTTAATTCACCAGAAGATAAATTTATATTTGATGTATCACATCAAAGTTATCCACACAAAATGTTAACAGGAAGAAAAGCAGGATATATAGATGATACACATTTTAAAGAAGATTCAGGTTACACAAATCCAGAAGAAAGCGAACACGATTTTTTTAATGTAGGTCATACTTCAACATCAATTTCTTTGGCAACAGGTTTGGCGAAAGCAAGAGATATATTAGGAAAAAAAGAAAATATTATAGCACTAATTGGAGATGGTTCATTATCAGGTGGAGAGGCATTGGAAGGATTAAATGTTGCAGGTTCTGAATTAAATTCTAATCTAATAATTATAGTAAATGATAATCAACAATCTATATCAGAAACACATGGAGGAATTTATAAAAACTTAAAAGAACTAAGAGAAACAAAAGGAAAAGCCAAAAATAATATGTTTAAAGCAATTGGTTTGGACTATATATATGAAGAAAACGGAAATGACATTGAATCTATGATTAAAGTATTTGAAAAAGTAAAAGATATTGATCATCCAATAGTTGTTCATATTAATACTCAAAAAGGAAAAGGCTATAAATTAGCAGAAGAAAATAAAGAAAATTGGCATTGGACAGTTCCATTTGATAAAGAAACTGGTTTACCAACCATTGATTTCGGTACAGGAGAAAATTATACAGGAATAGCAAGAAAATATATTTTAAATAAAGCTAAAGAAGATAAAGAATTTATAGTTGTAACACCTAATATGCCAGGAAGTTTTGGATTAAATGAAAACGATAGAAATGAACTTGGAAAACAATTTGTAGATGTTGGAATTGCAGAAGAACAAGCTGTTGCAATGGCAGCTGGTATGGCAAAAGAAGGTGCAAAACCATTAGTTATAACAAATGTAACATTTATGCAAAGATGCTATGATCAAATTTCACATGATGTTTGTATAAATAATAGTCCAGTTACAATACTTTTAAATTATGCAAATTTTGATGGTTTAACAGATGTAACACACTTGGGGATTTTTGGGATTTCTGTATTTTCAAATATACCAAATCTAGTTATGCTATGTCCTTCTTCAAAAGACGAATTACTAAATATGTTAGATTGGTCAATTGATCAAAAAGAACATCCTGTAATGATATTACTTCCAGGAAATGAAGTTGATTATAGAAAAACTGATGAAAATTATAATGAAATTAATAAATATAAGATAGAACAAGAAGGAGAAAAAGTTGCAATAATTGCATTAGGAGATTTTTATCAAAGAGGAAAGAAAATTGCAGAAAATATTAAAGAAAAATTAGGATTTAAGCCTACTTTAATTAATCCAAGATTTGCTACAGGTTTAGATAAAATATTATTAAATAACCTAAAAGATAAGCATAATATAGTAATAACATTAGAAGATGGAATACTAGATGGCGGATTTGGGCAAAAAATTGCGTCATATTTCGGAGATACAAATATTAAAGTTAAAAACTATGGATTGCAAAAGAAATTTTATGATAGATATAATCCAGAGGAATTACTAAAAGAAGAAAATATGAACATAGAATCTATAATTGAGTATATAAACAATAATTTACAAAAGTAAAATAGGGTTATAGATGAAAAAATAAAAAAATTTTTGAATATAAAAATCAAAGAGAGGAATGATGTAAATATGGAAAAACAAACAGCAGGAAAGGAAAAATTAGGAGATTTTGCACCAAAATTTGCTGAAATAAATGATGATATATTATTTGGTGAGATATGGTCAAGAGAAGATAAATTATCTTTAAGAGATAGATCATTAATTACAATTTGTATATTTATGGGTAAAGGCTTAGTAGATAGTTCTTTAAAATATCATTTAATTAATGCTAAAAACAATGGAATAACAAAAGAGGAAATGGCTGAAATAATTACTCATGCAGCATTTTATGCAGGATGGCCAAACGCATGGGCAGTATTTAATTTAGCAAAAGAAGTATATGCAGATGATGAGCAAAAAGAAAATCACGGTGGAATATTTGGAATGGGAGAACCTAATGTCAATTTTGCACAATATTTTATTGGAAATTCATACTTAAAACCTCTAGCTAAAACAGACAATATATTTATTGCAAATGTCACATTTGAACCTAAATGTAGAAACAATTGGCATATCCATAAAGCAAGTAAAAATGGAGGACAAATTTTGATATGTGTTGAAGGGGAAGGTTGGTATCAAGAAGAAGGCAAAAAGCCTCAAAGCTTAAAAGCTGGAGATATTGTAACAATTCCTGCAAATGTAAAACATTGGCATGGAGCAAAAAAAGACAAATGGTTTAGTCATTTAGCAATAGAAGTGCCAGGTGAAAATACAAGTAATGAATGGTGCGAAAAAGTCACAGATGAAGAATATGATAAACTAGAAGAAAAAATATAAAAGATAAATGATAAATTTAACTAAAAAAGTAGGTTTTCCTACTTTTTTATATTATAGGAAGGTTCTTCGAACTTCCTATAATACACATTTTTGCAAAAAGTGTGGCATAATACATATATTCAATGAAAAATTGGTTGTTAGCCTAAATTTATTATAATAAAATAACAATAAATTAAATATCGAAGTTAAAATTTGAAAAACAATTGTAAAATACAATATTTTTAATCAAATTTTATGCTTTGGAAGAAAGGAATGTTAGTAAATATGGAATGTAAAGAAGAAGTTATAGATGTGAGAATAGCACATCCAGAAGAATTTGAAAAAGGAAGAAAAATAATGCAACAAGTTTTCAAACTAAATCAAACTATGCCATATACAGAAGAGTATTTTAAACTTCTAAAAGAGATATTTGGAGAGAAACTAGGAGAAAATAGCGTTATTAATTCGCCTATATATGGGGCTTGTTTGGATAAAATAAAAATAGGAAAGAATGTTTTTATAAATAGTAACACACTTTTTATGGCTAGGGGAGGAATAACTATAGAGGATAATGTTCAAATTGCAGCAAATTGTCAACTATTATCTAATAACCATGATTTTTATGATAGAAAAATATTAACTTGTAAACCAATTCTGATAAAAGAAGGAGCTTGGATTGGTGCTGGAGTTTCTATAATGCCAGGAATATGTATAGGAAAACATTCAATAGTAGGAGCAGCATCAGTAGTTACTCATGATGTTCCAGATTATGCAGTTGCAGTTGGAAATCCAGCAAAAGTTATAAAAATGTTAGATGAAACTAAATTTTAGGAGGAAAAGTAAAATGAGTTTATTTGCAAAAAATAAAGAAAATTATAAAAATAAAAGAAGTATAATAATTTATTTTTCAAGAGCGGATGAGAATTATTTTGGTGGAACAATTAAAAATATTGATAAAGGAAACACAGAAGTGATTGCAGAATATATAAAGGATTTCACTAATGCTGATATATTTAAGGTTGAACCACTTAATAAATATTCTGAAAATTATAGAACATGTATAGAAGAAGCAAAAACAAGAACAATAACACATAATGCACCAATAAGAGAAAAAGTTCCAGATATATCCTCTTATGAAATAATTTATATTGGTTCTCCAGTATATTGGAATGGAATGCCAGAAGAATTATTTACAGCACTAAAAGGACTAGATTATACAGGAAAAACAATAAGACCATTTGTAACACATGAAGGTTCTGGACTTTCAAATATTCCAAATCAATTAAAAAATATTTGTAAAAATGGAATAGTTACAAAAGGACTGGCAATTACAGGTTCACAAGTAAATTTTGCCAAAAATGAAGTTGAAAATTGGATATAAGGAGTAGATAATAATGAATAAAAAAATATTAGGAATAATAAGTGTAATAGTGATTATTTTAGTAGCAATTGTAGGAGTTGTTTATATGGTAAGTAATGATTCTTTAAACAATCAAGAAAATAATCAATTATCAAATATTTCAGGCGAAAAAGAAAATATTATTGAAAGCAATAATACAAGTAATGCTGAAAATGACAATAACAATAGCAATGTTGAAAACAAAGAAAATAACAATAGTACAGGAAATAAAAAATTAGTTGCATATTTCTCTATGGCTGGAAATGTATATAATGTAGGAAATGTAGAAATTGGAAATACAGCAATAATGGCATCATATATTGCAGATTATTTAAATGCTGATACATTTGAAATAGTTCCAGTAAAAACATATCCAACAAATCATAGTGATTTAATAAATGAAGCTAAAGAGGAGCAAAGTCAAAATGCTAGACCTGAAATAAAAAATAAAATAAATAATTTTGAACAATATGATACTATATTCATAGGATATCCTATATGGTGGGGAGATTTTCCACAGATAGTATATACATTTCTAGAAGAATATGATTTTAGTGGAAAAACAGTAATACCTTTTAATACACACGAAGGATCAGGTAGTTCAGGCACTTATAATACTATAAAAAATAAATTAAAAAATGCAAATGTCAATACGAATGGTTTAGCAATTCAAGGAAAAACAGCAAGACAAGAAAGTTCAAGAAGTACAGTAGAAAAATGGCTTAAAGGATTAGGATATTAGGAGAATAGTGCAAATGAAAAAAGTGTTTAAAATGATAATTGATATTTTGATGATTATATTTATGTTGCTAGAATATTCTAAGGTTTATACAGGACAGTTATTACATGAAGTTATTGGAATTATATTACTTGTTTTATTTGTAATACATAATTTTTTGAATATAAATTTTTATAAAAATATTTTTAAAGGAAAGTATAATTTTTTAAGAACATTTACTACAATTATAAATTTTTCGTTTTTGATATGTATGCTATTTACAATAATTTTAGGAATTCCAATATCAAACGAAGTATTTAAGGGATTAAATTTAAAAAGTAATATTACTACCAGAAAATTGCATACTATTTTAGGTTATTGGAGTTTAGTTATATTAAGTATTCACTTAGGTTTACACTACAATCTGATATTTGCAAAATTGAATAACAAAATATCTAAAAACAAAATTCTAAAATTAGTTTTATATATTGTAGAATTTCTTATAGTTATTTTTGGAATAAAATTTATGGTTGATGTAAACTTATTAAAACACTTAACAGGACAATTATTGTTTGGTACATTTGATGGAAATATGTTTTTATCAATATTAAAAAATTTTGTAATAGTATTGTCAATTGGAATAATTATATATAATATTGAAAGATTAATAATAAAAAAGAGAAAGGAAGATTAAAATGGAATATTTAACTTTAAATAATGGTATAAAAATGCCAGTAATAGGAATAGGAACATTTATGTTAGAACCAGATGATGCAGAGAATTCTGTATATTCTGCTTTAAAGAATGGATATAGACTAATTGACACAGCAAATGCTTATGTTAATGAAAAAGCAGTAGGTAGAGGAATAAAAAAATCAGGAGTTGAAAGAAAAGATATATTTTTAGAAACAAAATTATGGCCAACTTTATATTCAGACTATTCAGCAGTTGATAAAACTTTGCAAAGATTAGACACAGATTATATAGATTTAATGCTTTTACATCAACCAGCAGGAAACTATATTGAAGGCTATAAAATATTAGAAAAAGCATATAAAGAAGGAAAAATAAAAGCAATAGGATTATCAAATTTTGATGAAGAACAAATACAAGAAATATTAGATGTTGCAGAAATAAAACCTACAATAATTCAAGTAGAGTGTCATCCATATTATCCACAAACAAAATTAAGAAAATTTGTTGAAAAAGATAATATATTACTTCAAGCATGGTTTCCATTAGGACATGGAGATAAGTCATTAATCGAGCAACCTGTATTTGAAAAATTATCAAAAAAATATAATAAATCTAAAGTACAAATAATTTTAAGATGGCATATTCAAATGAAAAATATTGTTATTCCTGGTGCAAGATTAGAAGAACATATAAAACAAAATATTGACATATTTGATTTTGAATTATCAAATGAAGATATGGAAGAAATAGCAAAAATAGATAGAGGTGTACCATATGTTACACACAACAGAGATGAAATGCAAAAATATTTAGACTGGCATCCAGATATAGAAGGACAAAAGTAGGAGGTTAGTTATGGAGGAATTAAAATATAAAGAAGAAGATAAATTTTTCCCTATTCCAGAAAATGAAAAAAATTTACAGACCATAATGGCAGAACACTTTGTGGACATTCCTATGGAAAATGTAAAACCTGGACATAATATTTTAGAGGGATTATGTTTTGATAATAGTGGCAATATTTTGTATGTTTGCAATACTCCAATGAGTAAAATATACCAAATTGATATGAATACAAAGCAAGTATCTTTATTCATAGATTTACCAGAACATATGATGCCATCAGCAATTAAAATTCACAAAGATGGAAGATTATTTGTTACAATGGCATCATCAGATAATGGAGGGCTAATTGCAATTATATCAAAGAACGGACAAATATTAGATAAAATAATTACTGGAACAGAAAAACTTATTGATGATATGGTTTTTGATAAAGATGGAGGGTTCTATTTTACAGACTTAGGAGGAAGTTTAGATGATAAATCAGCAGGAGTATTTTATGTAGAACCAGATTATAAAACTATTCATTCAGTAATTACAAGAGACATGATTGCAACAAATGGAATTGCATTAGATCCAGAATGGAAAAATATGTGGATTACCGAATATGGTGCCGGAAAATTGCATCATTTTGGATTATTAGAGAATAGATACACATTAGAACCTTTAACATCTACAACTCCTTATTATTTTACAGGGCTAGAGGGACCTGATTCTTGTATAATCGATGAAGACGGAAATCTATATGTTTCAATGTGTGGTCAAGCACGATTTTTAGTATTTAATAGAAATGGTTTTCCGATTGGAAATATTTTAATTCCTGGAAGAGAGAAAGGAAAAATGGGAAAATCAACACATATTGCATTAAAACCTGGAACAAATGAAGCATATATGTGTTGTGCAGATATGAAAACTGGAGAAAGCAGTATTTATGTAGCAAAAGTATTTTCGAATGCACATAAGAGTTATCAATTTCAATAAAAATAAAACTTACAATCTGATTTTTCAAATTGTAAGTTTGCTTTTATTTTAATATTTGTTCTATTCCAGACTTGATAAGGGTGGTAGCAATTTCAATTATTTCATCAATAGGAATTTTTTTTCCATCGTTTATCCATTGCCTATAAATTCCGGAAATACTATTATTTAAGTATGTAAGAATAACATTTTGTTTGTATTCATTAAATTTTCTAATACTTCCAAAATTATCTTGTGATTTTATAGAAATTTTATTTGATTGTCTTTTATGTATATAATCATAATTACTATTACAATGTATTAGTTCATAAAATTTTCCTTGTTCTTCTGAAAATAAGAAAAATGTTCGTATTAATTTATCTACATCTTTTATATGATCAAAGTCTTTTATTCTGTCAAAATATTCACAAGATTGTTCTTCTTGAAATTCTTCCAATACATCTTCAATAGAATCATAATGCAAATAAAATGTTTTTCTATTTATAACTGCTCTATCACATAATTCTTTAATTGTAATTTTTTCATAAGGCATTTCTAATAACATATCTTTAAAAGCCTTTTTTATTGATTCTTCTGTTTTTAAAACTCTTAAATCTATCTTATTTTTCATTTAATATCACTCTTTCTTAAAAATATATACAAAGTCATTATATTATAAACGAGAGAAATAAGCAACAGATGTAGAAAAAATATTACACAATTTTGAGATTTGTGTGTATTAAAGGTCGCTAATAAGAAGTTTGTGGTTAATAATACAAAAATATTTTATTATAATAATCTCAATAATAAAATTGGAGGTAGTAAGAATGAATTTTGATTCAAATACAAATAAAGATGTAATTGTCTTGTTAGGCTCAGGAAGTATGGGAACAGCCATTGTAAAAAGAATTGGAGCAGGTAAAATAATATTTTTAGGAGATATAAATCAGGAAAATTTAGATAGAAAAGCCAAAGAATTAAGATATGGTGGATATACAGTGGAAACACAAAGAGTAGATGCTTTGGATAAGAGATCAGTAGAAGAATTCGCTAAAAAAGCTTCAAAATTAGGATCAATTAAATATTTTATAGATACGGCAGGTGCTTCACCAAATCAAGCAAAACCAGAAGAGATAATAAATCTTGACTTAATTGCAACATCTGAAGCAATAGATATATTTGGAAGATATATAGCAAAAGGTGGAGCAGGTTTAATTATTTCAAGTCAAACAGGTTATATGATGAACTTTACACCAGAAGTTGAAAAAGAATTAGCAATGACACCAACAGAAGAATTAAAGAATTTACAATTTTTAAAGACAGAAGCAATAAAAAATTCAGGTACAGCATATATAACAGCAAAAAGAGCAAATCATTTAAGAGTAAGAACAGCATCTGCAACTACTTGGGGAGATAGAGGAGCAAGAATAAATACAATTAGTCCTGGAATAATTATTACACCACTTGCTTATGATGAATTTGAAGCACAGGGTAATTCATATCAAAAAATGATAGATTCTTCTCCTGCAAAAAGAGCAGGTACATCAGAAGAAATTGCAAGAGCAGCGGAATTTTTATTAAGTGAAAATGCTTCATTTATAACAGGAATTGATTTGCTAATTGATGGAGGCGTTATAGCTTCAATTAATGCTGGTAGATATAAATTAGGGATAAGATAGGAGAGCAAGAGATGAAAAAGATAATTATACCAATAATAATTTTAATTTGTATTTTAATTGTGGGAGTGATTTATTCTGCAAATAAAAGTAATACTAAAAAAGATAATGACAAAGAAACTAAAGAGATTAATTTAAGTGAAAATGATAATAGTGAAGAAAATACAAAGGTTGATATTAATAGTCCAAATGAACAAAATCATTTTGTAGAAGATATAACTTTAAATAGTGGCTATAAAATGCCTGTATTAGGAATAGGAACTTTTAGTTTATCAGATTCACAAGCTGAAAATTCTGTTTATTGGGCTTTAAGAGACGGATATAGGCTTATAGATACTGCAAGAATATATGGAAATGAAGTAGGAGTAGGCAGAGGAATTAAAAGAGCAATAGATGAGGGATTAGTTAAAAGAGAAGAAATATTTGTTACAACTAAAATGTGGACAAGTGATTTTAATAATCCTGATGAAGCAATAGATGCATCATTAAAAAGACTAGGATTAGATTATATTGATTTAATGATATTGCATCATTCTCAACCTCAAAATGATGTAACAGCATATAAAGGAATGAAAAGAGCAGTAGCAAATGGCAAATTACATTCAATAGGATTATCTAATTATTATGATGGAGAAGATTTTGATAGAATAATAAATGCAACTACAATTAAACCAGCATTACTTCAAAATGAAACACATCCATATCATCAAAGTAGAGATATATCAGAACATATAAAACAATATGGAACTGTATTAGAATCATGGTTTCCTTTAGGTGGAAGAGGAAATACACAAACTTTATTTAATGATTCAACAATTTCAAGTATTGCAAAAGCACATAATAAATCATCAGCACAAATTATAATAAGATGGCATATTCAAATGGGATATATAGTAATTCCAGGTTCAAGTAATGAAAAACATATTGCAGAAAATTATAATGTATTTGATTTTGAATTAAGTGAAGATGAGATGCAAGAAATAAAAAATATAGATAAAAATGAAAGATTTGCAGACTATTAAAATAAGGAAAGTATATTATGAAAAAGATATTAGTAATAATATGTAGTATTTTTATATTATTTTTAGGATTTTTAATAACTTATTATATAAATAATAAAAAAGAAAGTGAAGAAAAAATGTTTAGTGAAAGTTATCAAGAAAAAAATAAAATTATCATGGACAATAATGGAAAAGATAAACTTTTATATCAAGGGAAAGCAAGTATAAGGATTGTAACACAAGAAGGAAAGGTAATATATATTGATCCATTTATGGGAGATGGGTATAATTTATCAGCTGATTTAGTTTTAATTACACATGAACATTTTGATCACAATAATATAAATAAAATAACAAGTAAAAATAATGATTGTAAAATTATTAGAAGTACAGATTCCATTGTAAATGATGAGCATCAAATTTTTGATTTAGGATATGCAAAAGTTGAGGCAGTAGAAGCAGGTTATAATAAATATCATGATGTGAAAGAATGTGTGGGGTATATTATAACTTTATCAAGTGGAATAACAATATATGTCACAGGAGACACCTCAATTACTAAACAAATGCCAGAGTTAGCAGAAAAAAATATTGATTATGCTTTCTATTGTTGTGATGGAATTTATAATATGGGATTAGAAGAAGCAATTCGAGCAACTAAAATGGTAAATGCAAAGCATAGTATTCCGTATCATATGACTGGTAGTACAACAAATGATTTTGATGAGAATAAGGCTGAAAAATTTAATGTAGATGGAAAATTAATATTAAAACCTGGTCAAGAAATAGTCTTAGAAAATGAAATAGAAACAAATGCAGAAATAAATAATTCTTATAGAGCAAGTGAAGAAGATATTGTTCTAAATAGATATAAAGAAATGCAACAAGCAATGATAGATAAAAATGAAATTATATTAAACGAAATTATAGAAAATGGAACAACATTTACTCATATGTCAGGCAAAACACAAAGTAAAGAAGAATATATTGCAGATATAATAAATAAAAAATTAGATTATCAAGCATATAAAATAGAAAATCCAAAAATAACAATAGATGGTAATAAAGCAATTATAAAAGCTAAAGTTAGTTTAACTGCTAATGCTTATGGAGCACAAGGAACATGGCCATTTGATACTACTGCATATTTAGAAAAAATAGATGGCAAGTGGTATTATAGGAATAAATTTTAGATTAAAATAAAAAGAAAGAAGGAATATAAAATGGAAAATTACAAATTAAATAATGGATTAGAAATTCCAAAGTTAGGAATAGGGATGTATGTATTAACACCAGACCAAGCCGAAAATTCAGTTTACTGGGCTTTAAAATATGGGTATAGACTTATTGATACAGCAAATGTTTATATGAATGAAAGAGGAGTAGGTAGAGGAATAAAAAGAGCAATAGATGAAGGAATTTGCAAAAGAGAAGATATTTTTCTTACAACGAAATTATGGCCTTCTGAATATAAATATGAAGATGCTCTAAAAGCAATAGATGAAACACTTGAAAGATTAGGACTAGAATATATTGACTTATTATTGTTACACCAACAATATGGAGAATATATAGATGCTTATAAAGCAATGGAAAAAGCAGTAGAACTAGGAAAAGTAAAATCAATAGGTCTTTCAAACTTTAATGAAACAAGATTTAAAAATGTAATAGATAATTGTACTATAAAACCAGCAGTACATCAAATAGAAACACATCCATTTTATCCAGAACATGATTTAAGAGAACTTGGAAATAAATATGGTACTTTTGTTGAATCTTGGTTCCCACTTGGAGGAATTGATAACAAAAACAAACTATTAGATAACAATATAATTAAAGAAATAGCTAATGAGCATGGTAAAACACCAGCACAAGTAATATTAAGATGGCATATTCAAAATGATTATATTGCAATACCTGGTTCGGCAAACGAAAATGAAATTAAAGAAAATATCGGAATTTTTGATTTTGAACTATCTGATGATGATATGGAAAAAATTCAAAAGTTAGATACACAAACAAGATTTTTCACTATGAGCGAAGCAGAACAAGAAAAAGCATTTACAAACTTTGCTCCAGATTTTAATAATCAAAAGTAAGCAGATAATAAGGGAACGAGTATAATTATGTTTGTGGATAATAATAAAATTGGAATTACAATTGATCAAAGATGTATTGAAAGTTTAAAGAAAAATAGTAAAGAATTATTAAATATTTTTCTAAAAATTTATGAATCACTTATATATAAGGATATTCAGACTTTGAATAAAATAATTCCTAATATTCAGATGAATCAAATAATCAACAATAGTTGCTTAAAAGAAAAGTGGATTGAAGCAATAGAAAATGAAGAAATTAGATATTATAAAGTAGATGTAATTGAAGTAAAAACTGATAATAATAGAATTGAATTAACGAGTAAAATAAGAGCAAAATTTTATGAATATAATGGATGTTGGATAGTTGATAGCTATATAATATTTGAAAAAGTAAATAATGAATTTGTTATAAAAGAGATTTTAATATGAATTAGTTTTAGTGCTAATTGTAGTGAAACAATTAGCACACATCCCCTTTTATTTTCAGAGAGTCTATAAAAATATAGGCTCTTTATTAGATTAAAAATAATAAGATATTTATTTTAAAATGCAAATATAATAAAAAAACTTTCTGCTTTTTTTACTATATTTGCAAAGTTCGACAAATTTTGCAAATAAAATGTGTTATATTAAAATAGAAAAATACAAAAAGAAAGTAAAATCATCATGGAAAACTATAATTTGTCATAATTTATCATTATAAAATATCAATAAAAGCTACATTTTAATGGTTATAATCATTATATGTAATTAAAACAAAAGAAAAATCCATCAAATTACCAATGAGGTTATTTAAAAGCAGGGAGGAGTAAGATGGATTTTTATTTAATATATAAAAATAATTTAGATAGCACACAATAATTTTTAAAGGTTATTTGTGTGTTTTTTATTTTTATATATAACACAATTCCATTCTATATACGAATTAAGCATAAACATGCTAAAAGAAAAAATATGAGAGATTTTTGGCGTAGCTTTATAGAAATGTTTATGTTTATGTTCTTGAAATCTACGCATTTAGAGGTGTATTGATAATTTAAGTAGTTTGGGCAAGTTATTAAGTAATAATTTTGTTCAAACACAGCAAAAGAATAACTTAAAAGCTATATAGTATTTTTTCATGTATACAAAGAAATAAATAGGGAATAGGGGAATAGGCTATTTTTAGAAATGTATAAAAGTATAAAAAAGAAATTTAAAATATTAAAAGAAATTTTAAAACAGAAAAATAAATACATAAAAAATTTATTCTATATAAAATATAAAATAAAAATTTCTTAAAAGTATAAAACTAAACTTAAAATAATTTAAAGTAAAAAAAATATTAATAAATATTCAGAAATTTTAAAATTTAAAATTTTGTGTAAAGTTAAATTTTTTATATAACTTTTTATTAACGAACATTTGTTAATAATGCTTGTAAATAATTTTACATTATAATTTAATAAAATAATTTAATAAATTTTCTTATAAATATTATATAATTTTAGATTACAAATCCATAATATAATTTTGCAATTATAACACGCTAAAATCGATTTTAAGACATTTTTATATTTAATCAAACAAGTTATATGTTTATGATTAGATATGCTAATTTATAAATCTAGTGTTTATTATATAAATTTTAGTAAAATGCTGATTTTCAGGCATTTATTAAAAATGCTCGAAAAAAGCTAAAAAAGCGACGCACTAGAATCGATTTTAAGGCGTTTTTATTTTTTAGTCATATAACTTGTTGCTTGAATAATTGAGCAAAATATTGAAATATGGGGATTTGTGAAATTTTGATAAAAATAATCTAAAGTTATATAAATTTTTTAAAATATGTGGTTACAATAATGAAAAAAAATCCAACCAAGAATAATTAAAAATAATGAGGCTTCAGAATCAAATTTAAGAGAGTTTTATAAGAAAGTAATATAGTTTGTTGTTAAAATAAATAGCTTAAATAGTAGTAATAACAAGGACTAGCAAGATTTTGCGGGTAGGACCATATATGTATGGTTTTATATTTTGTTCCTACTCTTTTTTGCACAAAACTTTGATACCCGGAACTTTTTCTAAGATAATTAATAATTTGTTTTAAACTATAGACAAATATTTGTTCTTATTATAAAATATGTATAATAGTTCAAAAATACTAAAAGTTGTAATATATAAATACCAACAAATATACTAAGAATTAAATTTTATATAATAAAGGATGTGTTCTTATGAACGAAAAAAAGAATGAAATTATTTTATTTGAAAACCAAGGAGTAAAATTAGAAGTAAACTTAAAAGATGAAACTGTGTGGCTAAACAGGCAACAATTAGCAGAATTATTTGACAGAGATATTAAAACAATAGGAAAACATATTAATAATGCTTTAAAAGAAGAATTAAAAGACATTCCAACTGTCGCAAAATTTGCGACAGTTCAAAAAGAAGGAGAAAGGAATGTATCTAGAAATATCGAATACTATAACTTAGATATGATTTTAAGTGTTGGATATAGAGTAAAATCTGATAAAGGTATTATATTTAGACAATGGGCAAATAAAATTTTAAAAAACTACATGATAAAAGGATATGCTGTAAATCAAAAAAGATTAGAATATTTAGAAAAAACTATAAAGCTAATAGATATTGCAAACCGTATTGATGAAAGGTTAGAGGGAAATGATGCAAAAGAAATATTGAAGGTAATTGGAGGATATTCAAAAGCATTAGACTTATTAGATGATTATGATCATAGAACTTTAAAGAAAATTGAAGGAAATATAGACGATAGGAAAATTGAATACCAAGAATGCATAAATATAATTAATAAGTTAAGATTTAATGAAGAAAGTTCGCTTTTTGCTGTTGAAAGAGATAAAGGATTGGAGTCAATTATCGGTAATATTTATCAGAGTTTTGCACGGACAAGATATTTACAAGAGTATAGAAGAAAAAGGAGCGAATTTCTTATATTTAATTGTTAAAAATCATGTATTTGCCGATGGAAACAAAAGAATTGCAGCAACCTTATTTATATATTTTCTAAATTTTTATGGAATATTATATAAAAATGGAAATCAAGTAATTGATAATAATACATTAACAGCTCTTACTTTGCTAATTGCTGAATCAAATCCAAAAGAAAAAGATGTAATTATAGATTTAGTGATGAATTTTTTGAATAATGAA
>CAKPHJ010000023.1 GCA_934157205.1 uncultured Clostridia bacterium | reverse complement strand
CGAATGTTACAGAAGCAACAGCTTTCATTCTGTTCTCTGAATTTACTTTTCTTAAACGTACATCTGTGATTTGCATTATAAATGCACCTACCTTCCTTAAGTTTTAAATAATTGTACATATATTTTCTTATGTACAATTATATTATTCTCCAAAAAAAAATTTTTTCCTTCTTTTTTTTACAAAAAAATTATATAATGTATTTTCAAAACAATATATTATTAATTTTCTATAATGCATATAATTTAGCTGTGAATTGTAACAATTTACAAGCCATATTACATATTATTTTTATAAAAGTATTGAAATTTTCTTTATATAATTATATAATCTATCTGTTATTTAAAAGGAGTGTCGAAAATGCCAAACATTGAAAATATAAAAAAATATAAAAACATACACATGATAGGAATCGGTGGAGTTAGTATGAGTGGAATTGCTGCCATATTAAAAAATTGGGGATTTAACGTAACAGGCTCTGACTGGTGTTCTTCAAATACAACAAACAAACTAAATAAAATGGGAATTCCAGTTACAATAGGTCACAATTTAGAAGATATAAAAAATTCTGACATAATAGTTTATTCTGCAGCAATAAAACAAGATGATCCAGAAATTGTAGAAGCAAAAAAACTAAACAAACCAACAATAGAAAGAGCTGATTTTTTAGGAGAACTTACTCGTTGCTACAAAGATACAATTTGCATATCTGGAACACATGGAAAAACAACAACTACATCTATGATTTCACTTTGTTTTATTGAAGCTTTAAAAGAACCTAGTATTCAAGTTGGAGCATTTTTAAAACAAATTGACGGAAATTATCATGTAGGAAATAGTGAACATTTTATTATTGAAGCATGTGAATATGTAGAAAGCTTTTTAAAATTTAGTCCAAAAGCAGAAATAATTTTAAATATAGACAATGACCATTTAGATTATTTCAAAACATTTGAAAACATAAAAAAAGCTTTTATTAAATATGTAAAATTATTACCTAAAGATGGTGTTTTAATTACAAACGCAGATGACAAAACATGCTTAGAACTACATAATTACACAAATGCAAAAACAATTACATATAGTATAAATAATAAAAATGCTGACTTTTATGCAGAAAATATAACATTTGATACTGACGGTTTTGCTAAATTTGATGTATATTATAAAAACAAATTTTACGAAACATTCAAATTATCAGTACCTGGAAAACACAATGTATCAAATGCTTTAGCATGTATTGCATTATGTAACAGCTATAATATTGAAAGTAAATATATTAAAACTGCTTTATCTAAATTTACAGGTGCACATAGAAGATTTGAATTTAAAGGTAAAATAAATGGTATTGCAAGTGTTTACGATGATTACGGTCATCACCCAACTGAAATAATAGCTACAGCAAATGCTTTAAAAAATAAAACATATAATAAATCTTGGGTTATATTTCAACCACACACATATAGTAGAACAAAAAATTTACTAGATGATTTTGCAAATGCTTTAAAAAACTATGATCATATAATTATTTTAGATATTTATGCAGCAAGAGAAAAAAATACACATGAAATAAGTTCAAAAGACTTAGTAAATAAAATTATATCTTTAGGAAAACAAGCTAAATATATTCCTGATTTTAACGAATGTGCCTCATATGTAAAAAATAATATTGAAAAAAATGATATTGTTTTAACACTAGGAGCTGGAACAGTTACAGAAATTGGACCAATGCTAGTAAAAGAACAATAGTAAGAGAATTTTTCTATAACAGAAATATGTTGTATAGAATTTTGCTTTGCAAATTCGTACACGAACAAAAAAGCGGACATTAATAAGTGCAAAAATTATTAATGTCCGCTTTTGTTCGATTGTGCTTTTTAAAAATTTTAAGAACAATTTATATATATTATGAGTTTTCTCATTTCTTAATATATAAATTTGTTCTATTACTTTAATTACTGCTTTTTAATTGTTTAACCATAATGTCACCAAAAACTGCATATCCTTTTGTTGGATTATTTACAAGTACATGTGTAACTGCTCCTACAAATTTTCCATTTTGAATAATTGGTGAACCTGACATTCCCTGTATTATTCCACCTGTTTTTTCTATAAGATTTTTATCTGTTACTTCAATAAGCATACTTTTATTATCATAATTATTGTCTTTATTTATTTTTTTTATTTCAATTTCAAATTCTTGTGGGCTATTACTATCTAAACTACAAAGTATTTTTGCTTTTCCTATTTTTATTTCATCTCTTAAAGCAATATCCATTTGTTTAGAATAATCTAAATTCAAACTTGATAAATCTTCTACTTTTCCATATATACCAAACTTACTATTTTTTTCGATTGTTCCAATATTTTTTTGTTTATCAACAGTTCCTTGTATTCTTCCTGGTGTTCCAACTTCACCTTTTGTTATATTTAAAACTTTAGTAGTAATAAATTCACCAGAAGAAATATTTATTAAATCTCCTGTGTCTATATCTGTAATTCCATGCCCAAGAGCTCCAAAGCTTTTACTATTTGGTTCATAAAATGTAACTGTTCCTACTCCTGCTGCACTATCTCTTACCCATAATCCTATTTTATATTCATTATTATTGATTTTTGTTGGTGTTATGCTACATTCTTTTACTTCATTTTGATGTACATATTTTATTTTTATTTGATTACCATTAGATTTGTTTACATTATTAACTAATTCTTCAGTTGTTGTTATTGTAATATCATTTATATTTGTAATTGTATCTCCTTCTTTTATACCAGTATTTTCGTATGGTTTATATGTTTTTTTATCTTCACCTTTAATTTCAGACATACCTACAACTAGTACCCCACTTGTATATAATTTCACACCAGCAATATTACCAATAGGTATAACTTTCGTTTTTGGCAAAATATCTACATTAACATTTTTAACTAAAAAATTATTTAAAAAATTTACTTGTAATTTTGCCTGTCCAGTTTTTTTTGTAACAGCTTTTCCACTACTAGATGATGTTTGAATGGTGTCGTCATTTGTTTTTAAATTTAATCCAAACATTGTTTTAATAGAAATACTTTCACCTTCAAATACAACCAAATTCTTAGGTAAATAATTTATTGAAAGTGAATATGCATAAATAATAATTAAAAAAAATACTAAAAATAGCATTAACTTAAAATTTTTTTTCATAAAATCTCCTTAAATAATTTTATTGCTATATTTAGTATTTTCAATTTTTCTTTTTTAATACATAAATGTCTATGTTTGACCTAATAAAAATTTTCTAACATCACTTAAATTATTTTGAACTCTATACATTCCATAACGTTCTCTTCCAAGTGCAGTATAATATTTACTTGCAAGGTCAGGATTGCTTTGCAGTGCCTCTTTTATACTTTTTTTGTTATCTTTATTACCATTTTGATCAATAATTGATGAATAAGAAGCCATATATGAAATAGGATAATAATAAAGATTTCTAGTTTTATCTGTTCCTCCATCTTTATAAGAATCAACTATTGTTTTTCTTTCGAAGTCTGTATTTCTTGCTCCAAAACAATTACTTATATTAATACTGTTATTAAAAAAGTTTGCATCTGTTACTCTATAATATTTTTCTGAACCTATGCTTGTGTCTGCTATATATATAGAGTCTTCTGAAACAAAGTCATCATTAACATTATTTTGTACAATAGCATATCCATTATATATTTTTCCACCAATATTTAATCCCTGCATAAATGTTATCATTGAAATTCCTCTTGTTATTTCGTCCCATTCTGTTGCAGACAATTTTGGCATTGCAAATTTAACATTTACAGATGAAACCTTGTTGTAATTTTCAATTGCAACCATCAAGTTTGTTTCTATTGAATTTCTAATAACTTCTTTTTTATGAACAGAAAAGTTTGAGTCATTATCTTCAATTGACTTACTAGATGGTCCATTTTCTAATTCGCCAAAAATTTTTATATTTTTTGTATATATATCATTTTTATATGGCTCTCCATTTTGATCTACTGCATCATCTGATGTTAACTCAAGTAATGCATTTAAATCTCCACCTGCTTTAAATTTTTTCTTAAATTCACAAGCATCACTATAAAATTTTTGTGCTGTTGTATTATTAGTAATTTGCGAAGGTTTTACTTCCTTTTCTGTTGTTAAAAGTCTTTCATTATTTAGCATTGAAAATATTTGGTTGGTTGAACTATCATAATAATATTTTACCCCATTAACTCTAATTTGTGGTAAATTATATGTATTATTTTCTTGACTATTATTGTCTTCATCATATATAACGTTTTGTTTAATTTCTCCTTCACCATTTATTATCTCTGCACCATTATATTTAATTGAACCTCCACTACTTTGTTCTAAATTTGTTAATAAATAGCCAGATTCATTTACATTTTTATTCGCTACAATACCTTGAATTGTTATGTAACTATCTAAAGAATATGTAATTACAACATCAAAATTACTACCCTTGTATCTTGAACTATAATAAATATAAGGTTTTAGTCCATATAGTTCATCGCCATTTTGGTATGTTGCAGAACTATCCATTGTAACATCTATATTATTAGTGTATTCAGAATAAATATAATAACCATCATACATTGTATAAACAATTGCAGGCACATAATTTTTTAAAACATCTTCACCATAACCAGTCATTTTAAAACTACCAGCTAATGAACCATAAAATGTTTTTATAGCTGCTTTTATATCTCTCATTTTTGAGTTTGCAAGGTCAGAAGTAGTACTATTTTCCATATTTAATTGTAAAGCTTTAACACCATCATATGTAGAATTTTTAAGCTTTGAGTCATATGATATTTGAAACTGCAATGTTTTTATTTGATTTTTAGAATAACTATTCAAAAGTATTGACATAGGTATAATAATTAACATTGCCATAACTGCAAGTCCCTGTATTTTCATTTTACTACATTTCCTCCTTGTTATAAATAGAATGAGCTTGTAATTAAATTACAAGCCCCTTCATTTATCTTTTTGTTTTATTGACCATTTGTTTTTACAAGTGCTGTGTGCTCTGCTGCAATAGTATAGGCATCATTTCCTGTTACTGTGTAAAAGAAATTTTTTAATTGTTGTGATAATGTTTGGCTTGTATTTTTTACTGATGCTGTAAATCTATCACCTTCGTTACAATAATACACACCACCATTTTCTAATACCTCTTCAATTTGAGTTGTATGTACTGAATATGATGCATTTTCACCTATTTTATCTTTTTGAGCTTGTGATGCCTTTTTACCTAAATTTGCATCTTTAACTTCTAATACCATGTCTACATCATAAGTATTACCTGTAGATGTTATAGTTTGTTCTAATTCATTTAAATTTGCTAAAGTAATTTTACCAGATGTAGCTACTTCGTCAACAAAATCAGTTGTAGCTGATTCTACAGCTAATTGTGCTACGTCGTCAGTTCTATCTGACATTGTCATTAGTGGAAATACAAACATTAAAACTGCTGCTAATGCTATAGCAATTATAGTTATTAAAGTATCACTCATATTATCCTCCTTTTATTACAATTAATACTTATAATGTAAAAATTTGCATTTTTTATTATTCAAAAGTGTAAGTAATTACCCTTTTTTCAACATAGTTGTTTTCAGTTATACCACTTCCTGCTGAACCACCTTGAACTTCTTCCATATAATATGTTCCAAGCTCTTCTTTTATAGGCCTTGTATAACTACTAATATAATCATATAATGGACTTCCACTATATGATTTTACACCAAATTGTGTTTCCCATGTAGTTCTGTCTAATTCTCTATTAGATCCAAATCCATATATAATTCCATTTAAGAAAACTTTACTTTGTTCGTCAGATGCAATAGATTGATTGTATAAATCTATTGTTCTCATTTCTTCACCATCTTTTTTATATAAATAATAAGATGAATCTTTAAATACAAATACTATTCTATAGTTTTCTTTGTATGCTCTGTACATTGCTGGAATTATTGTTTCAAGTCCAACTCTTCTATTTAGTTGATTATTATTTAAAACATCACCTGAAGAAACATAATAAAATCTGTCGTCATTTTCTATTGTTAAAGATTCTCTATCAGATTTATCAAGAATTGCATCAATTGCAATTCTTGCATTTGTAAAAGCTGGGACAGCTATAGAAAGTGCAAGTACAAACAATAAAACTGAACCAGCCATTTTTAATGCATCTACTGCATTTTCCATAGTATCCCTCCTTTATTAACAGTTTGTTATGTATTTTCTGTAATTGAGATTAAATTTGCCCTACCTGTACCATCATATCCTGTTATTGAAACAGTGTATGCTTTATTATTTTGTACTTGTGAACTTGCTGTTATGCAACCAGACACACTAGAATCAAAATCAATATCTATTCCAGCTGATTTGTTATCTTCATTATTTTTTACAGCCATCATTTCATTTATTAATGATTTTACAACAGATCCTTTTACATTAGTTCCTTCATATTTTGAAAACTTACTATTAAATGTTGAAACTTCAGCTTCAGACATTTGTCCTCCATTTGTTACTGATTGAGCTTGGTTGTAAATCATAATTCCTAAAGATATTAATAAAATTGCTAATAATATAGCTCCAGCTATAATTAAAGCTTTTGATGCGTTTTCCATAAAAAACTCCTCCTTTGAATATTTAAAAATTTATGTATTTTATTTTCCAATTTTTTTTGGAAACATTAAAAACTTTTTATTGTGTTATTTGTTCAAATTTTATGTATTTTATATGTCCTGTTTTATGGTATTGAACATCTACACATTTAAATGTTATATTTCTGTAGTAAGATAAAAATGTATCTACTCCAGCATTATAAATTTTTTCTATGTTGTATATAACGTCACTGTCTATGAATTGTATATCTATATTTATTGAATTTTTTTCATTGTCTATATAGTTTCCTTCTTGGTCTTTTTGTATTTCATTTTTTTCATTTTGATCTATAACTTGATTTATAATTGTTGTAAGATCTATTCCTTGAATTTCTTTGTCTATATAAACATCTATTTTAGCATTTTCTTTTTGAGAAATATTGTATTCTGCTTTATAATTTAAATATAGATAAGAAATTGTAGAAACTATTGCAATTATAATTAGTAAAAAAACTGCTATTTTCTTCATTTTCACTCCCAGATTTATTATATCATTGTGTTGTCACAATTTCAAGTTTTTTGTCGTTTGTTTTTATTACATTTTTATTACATTTTCGTTACGATTTCGCTATTTACAGTTTGTTTTAATTTCATTTAACTTTGAAATGAAATCTTTTTTATTCTTCCATTTTCATGATAGTCATTTTCACCAATTACACCTGTAAATTTTGTTGTAACTCCATTTGAATCTACATTACCTGCAGCTTCTAGGTAGTCTTGTAATAATTGATTTCTGTCTGTTAAAGTTGTACTTGCAATGTCTCTTCCATTAAACATAACCATAACTTGATATTCTGAATCAAAATTTGTATAGTCTAAGTATTTTTTATTATTTTCATAAGCTAAATTAGCAACAGATATAATGTCATATATTGTTATATCATTTCTACCAGAATATAAAGTATATTGGGCATTATATTCTACTAATTGCTGCTCTTCCATTTTGTTGTAAATATCTTCAGACTGTGCACCAAAAGAAAGAAATAAATAAACCCATAATGTTAAAATCATTACACCTATTAAAACTCCTGCTGCCATAATTAAAGCTTTTGATGCATTTTCCAAAGTATATTCCCCCTTTTATTATGTTTTTTCAAATAGTATTTCGCTTATTCTGCCATCTTCGTTTTCATATTTTGTTCCTATACATCTAAATTTAAAATTTATCTTATCAGATTCTTCTATTTCTTTAAAGTCTTTTGCTATGTCTGGATAAACAGATGATGATGATATATTTGTGTTTATTGTATATTCTGGATTTTTTTTATTGTTGCTTTCAATTTTATTGTACAGGCTTTTTAATTCCATTAATGTTAGTCCATCTTTTTTATATGGTTCATATTGATTGTTAAATTCTGCAATTTGAGAATCTTTTACATTTTCATTTTCACTATTTTGGTAACTTTGTAGTGTTGTACCAAAATAAATAAGTGAACCAATTATTAATAATGCAATTAATATTCCCCCAGCCATAATTAAAGCTTTTGAAGCATTTTCCATAATTTTAAAGTCCTTTCTTTTTTATAGTTTTTTTTACATTGCAGACATAGAACTAAATGAACTATTCATACTTGTTAATCCTATAAATACTAGTGGAACAATTAAGTAACCACAGAACATACATACCATAGGTGCAAAACCTATTGCTTTACCAATCATTCCTTTTCTTTTTATTAATCTTTCATTTGATTCTTTTCTTTTTTCTCTGTAGTAGTCTCTTTCTGAATCTAATTCATCAAATGCGTCAACAATTGGTATTTTTTCAACTGCTGCTTGTAAACTTTCAATAATTCTAATTAATGGCATGTAACTAACTTCATCTTTCCATGCTTCAAGTGCTTCCCAAGCTCCTGCTTCATAGTTATTAACACATTTTGTAATTGGTGCCCTAAATATGTTAGAGTAACGTTCAAGCCATTCTAGTATAATTTCAACATTTACCCTTTCAATTCTCATAAGCATTAATATTATTGTTTGGAATTGCATAACTTCGTCTTCCATTTCTAGTTGTCTCATTTTTACTTGGAATATTAGTATTCCAATTGGTGCCATATATGCTATAATTGCAAATACAAATGCTAATAATAATTCAAACCATTTCATATATTCACTGTTTACTATTTGTAATTTGTTATAAATTCTTTCAACAGCTTTTGATATTTCTTCATCTTTTGCGTCTTTATAATAATCTGAATCTCTAACAGCTGCTTCTATTTGTTTTTGAGTTGTTTCTAGTTTCCCTCTAAATTTGTCTAAGAAAACATTATCTTGTTTAGTAATTTCCATAGCCTTTTTTTCGTCTTTTTCTGACAGTTTTCCTATAATGTCATAATCTGTTGTAGGTTGGGTGTAAACATAGTTAATTGCAACTGCATGTAATTGTGTGAATATAATTAAAGATGCTATAAATGTTACAATAGCAAGGGTTATTCTATTAATATAAAGCCATTCCATTTTAAGTGGAGATGCTGCATCTTTTAATAGTTGTTGCGTTTTTCTGTATTCTTTTGTTCCCACTTTTGGTATGAATAAATCTACAATCTTTTTTATTGGCTTTTTGCTGTATAATTTTGCTTGCCAAGGATTTTCTGTGTTTTTTGTGTTTGATGCTGTAGATCCATTATCTTTTATTTTTCTTACTAATATGTAAGCTAAAAATGTTATTACTAATATTATTATTTGGACTATCATACCTGGTTTTCCTAAATACCAGCTTTGTGTAAATGAGAAATTACTTATAGCCCAATTTTTAAGTGGTTCTAATAATAAAACCGGTGCAATTGAAATAACAGATAGACTTTGAAAAACATAATTTAATTTGTCTCTTTTTAATATTTCCAATTGCATTTCTTGTGATATATTGTTTATATTTTTTAAATATAAAGATGCTCCATCTATTTTTCTGTCACCAAATTCTTTTGTTAAATATGAAACACCCGCAAACTCTTTTAGAAAGCTGTTTGGTGCAATATCATAGTATTTTTCAAGTTCTGTTTCTGGGTCATCAGATATTAATATCTCATATATTTTTTCACCCTGTCTTGAAACTTCTTTTTCATCATCTTGTGAAACTTGGTAAATTGCTTCTTCAACCATGTTGTATTCATGGTAAGCATGTCTAATTTCAGAGAAAAAATCTAATTGTTCTTTTAATATTTTGTTGTCTATTTTATCAACAGAGCCATCTATAAATGTATCTATCATAAATAGCTCAAATATTAATAAAATAAACATTAATAAGTAATTTGATGATGTAAATATTATTGTTATAATTATAATTGGTAATAATATTGCAAGAGCTTTAGTTAAAATTTGTGCAGTTCCTTTTCTTGTTTTGTATTCATCATCTATATTTATTATTTCTAGTCTTCTTCTAATTTTTAGTGCGTATCTTTTTATAAATGGTATTTTCATATATGTAACATATAATTTTTGAAATAATATTTCTGTAGAAAAGGCATTTTCTTTAGTGCCTTGTCTTAATTTCTGAATTTGTTTGTATTCAGATTTTTTCATTTGCTTAGATAATATGTAATATGCAATTACTATTATTAGAAATGTTCCTATTGTTCCAAATATTATATATTTTAACATTTCATTACTCACTTAAAACCTGCACCTCCTTTTTAGCCTTCTATTTTTGGTTTTCTACCTCTTCTTTTTGGTGAATTTGCTTCTTCTGTTGCAACACTATTTGCTGAAACTTGTACTGTTTGCATTTCATTATTTCCCCAATGTTTTTGTACAAATTTATCAAAATTTTCTAAGTCTGTGTCATCCATATTTAGTCTCATTTCTCTTAAATTTTCTTGTGTTATTGGATTTGTTATTATATATTCTCCATCTACATATTCTAAGATATTTCTATATGTATATAATTGTCTGTCTGTAACTTTTTCAAAATAATGTGTCGCATTATCGAAAAATTTATCAAATTTTCCTTCAAGTGTTTTTTCATTTCTATGGTCAAATGTGTATTCATTTTTTTCTTCTATTGGTATACATTCTGTTATTCTTTCTACATATCTTTTTCCTCTAAAGTCTTTTGTTAAATGTATATCAAAGTTAAGAACTTGTATAACTTGTTCTTCGGCTGTTTTTTCGTTTTTGAACACTCCAGCTCTTAACATTGAGTTTCTTAATGCTGTAACTAAGTTTGGAAATGTTTTAGCATGGTGTGTAAATAATGTAAATTTAGATGCAACCTGTGCAGCTTGAATCATCCAAGAAGCTACGGGGTCTGTTGCAACCTCACCTATGATGTTAACAGAACCATCTGTTTTCTTTTGAACGTCCAAACCTTCTTGTCCTGAAATTGTTTCTGTTTCTCTAAATGTTAAAATATTTCTTGTTGGATATATTTTTCTTAAATGAAGCTCGAATGCAGTTTCTTGAACACGAATGTTCATTGTTTCGTATATGTTTTCTATCATACCCATAAGCATTGTTGTTTTACCACAACCTTGCTCACCAGTAATTGATATTATTCTTGCTCCTTTTACTAAATATTTTAATAATTCTATAGATTCATCTGAACCTGGTTCACCTTTAAACCATTGTTCAAGAGTTGATCTTTTAACATCGAATTTTCTAACGAAAAATGCCCATGTTTCTGAAAAGCTTGGTCTTACAACTACAACACGAGAACCATCTTTCATTTCGTTTATTTTATAACCATTTGTGTCTGATAATTGACCTGGGTTGTTGTATTTATAAATATTTTGACATACTCTTTTTAGTTCTGCTTCAGTTCCAAATGATAAAAATGCTAAACGTATAGATTTACCTTGGAAAAATATCCAAATACTATCACACGCTCTTGGGACTCTATGTTCAGATACTTGTTGTAAATAATCGCTGTCTGTTTGTGCAACTTGACTTAAAAAACTTTCTGGAAGACCAGATACACCGCCAGAAACACCATCAATATTCATATCTCTTACTTCATCTATACTGCTATATCCTTTATATCTTTGATATATTCTTTGAACTACTACAGATAATTTATCTGAAAATGATAATACAATATTTTCTTTTTCAAATATTTCTTCAATTTCATTATCTGTTATTACATAAGATGGCTTTGTTTCGCCTTCTACGTATTTTAATTGTGCTAAATTGTATTTTTTGATTAGTTCTGTTAATGCTTCATATCCAAATTCTTTTTTATATGCATATATTAATATGTCGAATTTGTCTTGAGGTGTTAGCATTGAAGGAACATCAAAAGGTATTGATTTTGATATATTTGTTTCAGTAACACCATATTCTTTTTCTAATATATCAAAAATTAATTCTTTTACATATTTTTTGTCATTAACGTCTCCATATGTACATCCTTTTAATGCCTTTTTTAATTCGTATTTTTTGTTTTTTCTTCTTTTTAGTTCTTCTTCTGAGAGACCTATATCATATAAATTTATTTTTGTAATTTCGTCAAGTCTTTTCTTTACGAATTCTATCATTTTTTCTATTGTGTATGTTTTATCATCCACATTTATTGTTTCTTCAACTTCTGCATTTTTTTTCTTTTTAATACTATAGTAAATTCCATATCCAGCTACTATAAGAACTACAAGTATTAATAAGATATTTGTTATTGTCATTTAGGTTCCCTCCTATCCTTCTTTTCGTAAGTCTTGTAAACGGTAAGTTATGTTTTCTACTGTTCTTTTTATTTCTTGCATAAAAAATGCGTTTCTGTCTGTTGTGTCTTTTATTCTTCTAAGTTTTAAAAATAAATCTGGTACTTGTGCTTCTTCACATGCTTCAAAAAATAATGTGTTATATGGTATAGTTGAAACTAAATTTTTTTCTTTCATGTACCTAGAAATATTTTTAGCTGTGTATTTTGAATATTTGTCAAATCTATTTACTAATATTAGTGTTTTGGGTGTATTTAGTATTTTGTTTTTTTCTCTATTTTCCATAAATGTATCTATGCTTGATAATCTTTGACTTATATTAGCAATAATAAGATTTGAGTCATTTAATATATTTTGTATTGTGTCATCTTCAAGATGTTCACTTAAATCTACTAAAACCAAGTCATAATAGCCATTTGCCAAATTTACAACATCTGAATATTTCCTTTTTATTTCTGCATATTCACTATAGCTTCCTTTAAATGATGGTAATACTTCTAGCCTGTCTTTAAAAACTATTTTTGTGTAATCTTTTATTAGTTCTGGTGATAATTTATTGCTTTTCATTATTTTCATAAGACCTTCTACACCATCGTCTAATCCTACTGATGTATTTGGTCCAAATAAACCAAAACTAATTTTTCTTTTTTGTTCTTTCCAAAAACAGTTTTCTATGTCTTTTTTATTATAGTCTGTAGAAATAACTAAAATTCTGTAGTTATGTTCAATTGCCATATATGTTGCAATTGCTGCAATAGATAGTGTTTTTCCTGCGTGTTCTGAGCCACTACTCCAAAACGATATAATTGGCATTTTTTACACTCCTCTTTCGATATTTTTCATTGTTCTTCTTATTTGTGTTTCGCTTATATCTCCTGATATTTCATTTGTTAAATAAATTAAGCTTTCTTTATATTCTGTGCTAAGTTTTTTTAATTTTATTTTTGCTACTCTTTGATTTTCGTATATAACACTCAAGTCTCCATTTTCAGTTGGAAAATAAATTCTGTATTCGTTCCAAATTATTTTGTATCCTAGTGAAAGAAAATTTAGATAATCATCATCTTCTTTTATCATTTCTTGTGAAAATAGTATTTTTGTTAGACTAACTACTTCTTTTAAATTTGTAAATACTTCTAACCCTTTTTTTAAAGAGTAATTGTCAAATGATGTTACAAAATAATTTTTCATTGCTTCTGAAAGTTTGAATTTTTCAAATCCTTCAATATTGTCTGTATCAACAAGCATATAGTCATAGTCTAATTCTTGTTCTTCCGGAATTCCAAGATATCTGTTTAGGTCTTCTGGTTCTTTGAAACCGACCGCTATATCCATTTCTTCAAATTCTGTTACATATTTTAAAGTAGGATTTATAGCTGGTACTACATATCTTGCTCTTTGATTTATTGTTAAGTCTATAATAAGAACTCTTTTTCCAAGTGAAGTAAGTACTTTTCCTATATACATTATTAAATCTATTTTGTCATAAGCCCCTATGAATCCTACTTTTTTCATATGTATCTCCTCTCTTTGTTTTTATTTTTTTGAAGTATTGCTTTTTGATGAATTAGTTGTTGTGTTTCCTCCAGATGTTGTATTTCCTGATGTACTAGTTGTTGTGCTTGATGCTAATGAATCTAAGTATTTCTTTCTTGTGTTTTGAGAATTTGTTATACTTTCTTCCATGTTAGTTTTTAAATTATCTTGTGCTTTATCTGTTATTTGTGAGTTAATATAATCATTTCTTAGTGTTGTTCCATTTGTGCTGTTGTATCTGCTAGCAATTTCTTGTTTTGCTTTGTCTAGTATGTTTGGATCACTATTTAATACAAGATATGTTTCTCTTCTTATTGGATAATTTGCTGTTGCTGCTTTTTGCATTCCTGCTTCTGTATATTTAGATACATATAATTTTGTTCCATCTATTTGGAAGGCATCTATTATTGCACAGCTCATGTGTAAAGTTTCATCTTCTGATAGGTTTATCCATATTGTATCTTCTGAGTCTGTCCCATTTAAGTTTGGTATTTCAACTTCTTTTTTAGAAACAACTACGTAATCTTGTCCATTAGGGAATAGAACTCTAACATCTATATAATCTCCTGTAGCAAGATCTGCTGGTAAAACAAGCATATTATATTCTTGTCTTCTTACATCGTCTTGTGATGTGTTGTTGTCACTTTTTGTTACAAGTTCACTTGTTACTATTGTGTTTTTTCTCATATCTACTTTTGCTACTAATGGTACTGAGTCTAATTCTATGTATTCTTTGTTGTTTTCTGTTCCTTCTTTATAGTAATTGTCACTTTCACTTTCTTTTATATATACAAGATCTTGATTACCTTTTTTTATGTATAATTTTTCAGTGTTTCCATCATTTTCTGTTTTATATACTTCGTTTCCTTCTTTATCTTGTAATTTTAGGCCGTCTAGTTTATTTTTATCTCCTATAGCATTTTGTGGTATATAGTTACTATATACTTCTTTTAGTGATAACATGCCTTCTGTTATAACTTGACCAGATTTTACATCTTGTGTTAACATGTATACTTTTTTCATTTCTCCGCTTTCTTCTTTAGCTTTGTTGCTTTGGCCTATTAATTGCATAAATAATATTGCTATTACTGCTCCTGATATTATTAGCATTAATAACATTCCTAATAAAAATGAATTTCTTGCTTTTCTTTGCATTGGATTTGACGCCATGACAAATTCCTCCCTTAATTTTTTTTATTTTATTTTTTTCTACAAAATAATCGTTTATTTTATTTTAACTCAATACGGTTTTAAAATCAACGCATTTGTCTAACTGTAACTAAAAGTTAATATTTTTGTAATAATATTGTAATATTGTTTTTTGCCTTTTATGTATACTCTTCTAAAATTTTTGCTACTCCGTCGTCATCGTTTGTTTCGGCTATTATTTGAGCTTTTTTTGTTATAACAGGTGTACTTCCTTTCATTGCAACTCCTAGACCTGCGTGTTCTATCATTTGTTCGTCATTTATATTGTCACCTATTGCTATTAGTTCTTCTTTTTTTATGTTGATTTTGTTTAATAAAAATTCTAATGCTGTCCATTTGTCTACATTTTCTGCTGTTATTTCTGTGTAGTAGTATTCAACTGGTACTTCTTCTGTTCCTTGTTTTATTGTTTTTCTTGACATATGTGATACTTCTAAAATGTCTATTCCTTGTATGTTTTTTATTTTTTTTATTATTGAATTGAATATAAATTTGTTGTCGTCACATATTGTCATTTTTAGAAAGTTTTCTTCTTTCATGTCTTTTACATATTCGTACATATTTTTTATAATGCTTATACTTGTTTTTTTATTTTCTTCTTTTTTTAGGTTTTCTTTATGATAGTATAATACATTATATTTTAGTGCTTTTGCAAGTATCGTTCTGTCTGTATATACATTATAAGAAATACTATTTTCTTCACATATCTTTATTATTTCTAAAATTTTGTCCTTTTTTAAAAAATTGTTGTATATAATCTCGTCTTTTTTTATATCATATACAATAGCTCCATTTCCAGCTATAAAATATTTTTCACTTTCTATTTCTTTTGCAATTGTTTTTATAGAATCAATTGGTCTACCAGATGCAATTATAACCTCACTTCCGTTTTCTTTTGCTCTTTTTATTGCATTTTTTGTTCTTTGTGTTACAATTCCGTGGCTATTTAACATTGTTCCGTCTAGATCTATTGCAACTAATTTGTACATTTTTATCATTCCTTTCCCATTTTGCTATTATACAAATTTTTTTAAAATTTTGCAATATAGATTTTTTGGAAAAAATTGTTTGTTTATTTTTTTAAATTTTGCAAATGATAGTATTAGAAAAAGCAAACAAAAAAGTTTTTTCTTAGATGTGATATTGCAGGAGGTGAAAAAACATGGCAAATAATTCAAATAAAAAATTAGTTCCAGAAGCAATGACTGCTTTAGATAAATTTAAATATGAAGTAGCTTCAGAAGTTGGTGTTAATTTAAAAGATGGATATAATGGAGATATTTCTGCTAAAGATGCTGGTAAAATAGGTGGTAATATGGTTAGAAAAATGATACAACAAGCTGAACAACAAATGAAATAGTTTCTTTTTTAATTAATTATATTTATTTTGCTTTTGGCAGGAAATTAAGTTTTGTTTTTGTATATTTTAAATTTGTTTTAAAATACATAAAGGCAGGATTTGATTTCCTGCCTTTTTACTTTTTATGCTTCTGGTTCAACTAGACCGAAGTTTTTTCCATCTTTTAATTTATGTATAACATTTACTTTTCCTGTTTCTACATTTACAAATGCTAAAAAGTTATGTGTTGGTTTTTCTTGTAATTTTAAAACTGCATCTTCTGGTAACATTGGTTTTATTTCATAATATGATGTTTTTATAATTTCATTTTTTATTTCATGATGACCTTGTTCCATTGTTTCCATATTTTTTAAAGATGCATCTTTCATCATTTTTTCTTTTTTAGTTTTTGTTTTTCTTATTTGACCTTCTAATATGTCAATATCTTTGTCTATAGATGCATACATATCTTTGTCTTCTGTTACTGCTCTATATTTTTCTCCATTTGCTGTTACATATATTTCAGCTATTTGTTCATTTTTTTCTGTTCTTAAAGTAACTTCTGCTTCTGCTTCTTCAAAATATTTATTGATTCTGTCTAATTTTTTTTCTACATAATCATTTATAGCTTCTGTTATCTTTAGTTCCTTTCCTGTTATTTTTATTTTCATAAAAATCGCTCCTCTCTTCTTTTTTGTTGTTTTATTTTATATACTTCATATTATATATGCATTTTCTTTTTTTTTCAACTGTTTTTTTCATTTTATGATAATTCTAGCTTTTCATTAAAATATATTTTAGAAACTAATTTAAATTCTTCTAATCCTTCATCTTTTAAATTAAAAGAATATAATTTTTTTGCCGGAGCTGTAACAACATATTTTATAGCATTTACTGCACTTTCGTTTAAATGTATACAACTTGTATCTTGTCTTCCACAATTTTCGCATTTTAGGCCATTGTCCTTTATACTAAAATAGCTTAATTGGCTATTTTCTCCACAATATGTACATTTATTTGTTTGTGGTGTATAACCTAAAAAACATAATATTCTTAATTTAAAAATACTTAAAACAAGTTCCAAATTTTTTTCTGTTTCTGAAATTGTATACAATGTGTTTAACAATAATTGTAATATGTTATAACTGTTTTGATTTTCATTTGTTACATCTTGTACTATTTTATTTACCTCTACAGCAGCATTTAATTTGTCTAAATCTGTTCTTAAATTGTAAAAAACTTCAATTGGCTCAACTGAATTTATATGATATGTAGAAGATCCTTTAAATACTAAATATTCGCCAAAGCAAAACATTTGTGTACCAGCTAGAAGAGCACTTTTAGGCCTTCTAGCTCCTTTTGCAATACATGATATTTTACCCATTCCTGGTGTTAACATTGTAAGCATTTTATCAAAATCTCCTACATTTGTTTCAGATAATATAACTCCATTTATTTTCATATTTGCCATTTATTTTGTTCACCTCTTGCTAATTATTATTTTCATTTATATTAATGTTTTTTGTTTCGTCTGTTATATTTTCTATTTTTTGTTCAATGTTTTCTATTTGTTTTAATTCTATAAATGCATTTATATCTCCTGTGTTTTTAAAGGTATTCCATGCTATTTTTTTTATCATATGACTCACTTCCTTCTTTTTTTGCTACAATTATAATCTGAAAAAGTAACTACATACTGCTTTATTTTTGTGTTTTTTATAAATATAATTGTAACATTTTATTTGAATTTATCTTTTGTATTTTTGTAAAAAATTATTCAATTTTAAAAAATGTCTTTATTTTTCACTTCTATAGTGCTATAATAAATTTTGTAAGTTTATTAGAATTTTCCCAGTGGACAATTGTCGTGCTGGGCGGGAGAAAGGTGTTTTATGACAAAGAACGCAGAAAAAGACCTGCAAAATCTTATAAAAGTATTAAGAAAGATTAGCAGGGATAAAAAACTGCACCCTGCCGTTAGTAGATACTTGCAAAGTATCTATTATTGGAAACAAGAAGGAATTTTCCTTATCGATGGCAAAGACAGCTCTGGCGAACCCAAATCTTTTGGGAAATGTACAATTTTTAATTGCATAAACAATGACATTTATTGTCTTGTAGGATGCAAGTTGCCAAAAGCTCATCTTAGAAAGCTAGAAAGAGCAACAAAAAAAATAAAAAAATATAAAAATATTATGTAACACACATTTTCCCGCTATTTGCGGGATTTTTATTTTATTTTAAATTTATTTACAATTCCATCATTTTCTTGCCAATCATTTTTTACCTTTACCCAAGTTTTTAAATTTACCTTAACTCCAAAATTTTCTTCCATATCTATTCTTGCACATTTGCCAATTTTTTTTAACATTTCTCCATTTTTACCAATTATAATTCCTTTATGAGAATTTCTTAAACAATAAATTGTTGCTTCTATATCATAAATATTTTCACCATTTTTATTTTTTCTTTCGTTCATTTTCTCTACTTCAACATATATTCCATGTGGTACTTCATCTTTAAGTATTTTTAAAGCCTTTTCTCTTATTGTTTCTTCTGCTAATTGTCTTAATGTTTGATCTGTATATTCGTCTATATCATAATATGCAGGACCTGGTTTTAGGTTCTTTTCTATTTCATCTAAAATTATATTTTTGTATTTTATATTATTTGCTGATATAGGTATAACAGCTTGAAAATTATATTCCTTTCTATATATATCTATTAAATTTAGTAAACTACTTCTTTTTACTAAATCGATCTTATTTATAATCAAGATTGTTTTTTTCTTTGATTCTTTAATTTTTTCTAAAATTATTCTATCTCCCCTTCCAATTTCGTTACTTGTAGCTTCAATTATGAAAAGTACAACATCACAATCTCCAATTGATGTAAATGATGTTTCGACCATAACTTCATTTAGTTTTGTTTTGGGTTTATGTATTCCTGGTGTGTCAGTAAAAATTATTTGTGAATTTTCTCTATTTACAATTCCTTTTATTGCTGTTCTTGTTGTTTGTACTTTATTAGCTATAGCTGCTACTTTTTCTCCTACTAGTAAATTTAGTAATGTTGATTTTCCTACGTTTGTTCTTCCTATTAATGTTACAAATCCAGATTTAAATTCTGCCATGTTTTATTCTCTCCTTTATAGTTCGTTTTTTTCTTTTCTATATTATACACTATTTTTTTGCTAAATTTGTAGAAATTAGTACTTTTTTTATTTATTTTTTAATTTTCATTGCATCATTTATGTAAATTGTTATAATTATAGCTATTTTTGTAGCATTTAGCTATATTCTCCCTATAGTGGGTGAATATAATGGGTATATACTTAAAAAGCGAATACCGGTATTCATTCAGTTGGACGATATTTATATGGAAATTGTTGATGAACTAGTAGAGTTCCTCGAACAAATTTTTCCTGAATCCCTTTAAATATTATAAAAGGGAGCCAAAATCAAATTGAAAAAGAGATTTGAGTTAAACCTAGCTCAAATCTTTTTTTGTAATATTTATAAAATTTTTAAATTGTATTTTAATATTTCCATTTAATAAATATATTTTCATTCATCACAAATACATATTCAATCATATCTGTGTTAAGTTAATTGGTATCAAGCTAAAAATATTTAAACCAAAAAAAAAGAAACCTCTTGCGAGGAAAAGAAATAATTTTCTTTTTATTAGGATAGATTTTTATTCCCCCTTCATTTCTTTTATGGTCCACCAGCTGAATGGAATTCCCATGACAATAAGTATCACATCTTGCCATGTAATTTTTTCAATATTTTCTGGTGCAGTTAATAAAATCACATACATTGCAATGGAAATCACCATAAAACACATGCTACCTGCAAATCTTTTTCGTTTTTGCGAATATTGATTCGCAAATATCAAAAATATAATTACCATTACATATCCGCCAGTTAACATAATCCACGGAAATAGCATACTGTCAACAATTACTGCCATACAACTTGCAACAACGACAACAGCAATGACGTACACAATCCAAGACACAATGAACCAATATCTACCCATACTTTTATACCTCCATCTTCCTTTGGGTGACTAATATATATGATAAAACTAAAAGTTAGAGGCTATGCCCCTCACTACTTAGTGAATAATGGGTTGTTCGACACAGGTAACTGCCTATATCATTACCTATTATACCACAAAATTATGTAAACGTCAACTTTTATAAGAATTTTTTCATTTGTGCCTATTTTTATTTATTGATAATTCTCTTCTAAACAATTCAACACTTCTATGTTCCATAAATATTAAATTTAACATTACTCTTTCTGGATAATCATTTATAATATAATTTTTAAAAGTATTGACTTACATATTTTTCCATGATAATATGTAGTCAAGTTATGAAAATTATATTTATAATATTTCTTTATGTACATATATTTTTCAATTTAATATGTTTAAAATTAAAATT
>CAKPHJ010000022.1 GCA_934157205.1 uncultured Clostridia bacterium | reverse complement strand
GTTCCATTTTCTCCAAATAGCTCACTTATATTTTGCTTATTAAATATTGTTTGTGTATATACTGTTTTATTTGAAATATCAAAATTATTTTCTTTTTCATCAACAAAGTTTTCTTGATTTTCTAATATTTTTATATTATCTATTTCTGTATTATTTGATATTTCTAATTTATTTGTTACAGAAAAAGTTGAAAACACAACAAAGGCAGTTTTAAGAAATATAGAAATATTAGATTTAAGTAATACAGGAATTAGTAGTTTTTCTAGTATTAAATTGTTAGAAAATTTAAAAGAATTGTATTTAAAAGGAAATAACATATCTAATTTATCTGGAATAGATGAATTACAATATTTAGAATATGTAAATTTAGATAATAACAAAATTAATGATTCTGGCTTAAAAAATATAAGAATAACAACAACATCTGGTGGACAAACTGTTACAAAATCTATATTAAAAGCAAAACAAATTTCTTTAAAAAACAATCAAATATCAGATATTACACCATTAGGATATATGAGTGAAATTGAATTTTTAGATTTATCTGAAAATAAAGTTCAAAGCATTAAACCTATAGAACAATTTTCTTTTAGTAAAGGACTTAATTTAAGAAATCAATCAATAGATATGGCAATTTATAAGAAAAATATTGATGAAAATCAATATATAATATTGTTAAACATATTGCAAAGTGCTAAAGATTCATCAAGTAAAGCATATTATTCAAATTCTTATTATACAACAGTAGGTGTAGAGTTAAATAATGGTCAAGAATATCAAATGGCACCATATTATAATGTTATTATGGATTCAAGCAAAACAACAAATGATGTAATGCAAGTAACTGTACATGGTGGAATTACAGATGGTTCTACAATTAATTTTAAATTAAGTACAAGCACATCTAGTATAGATACATTAAAATTTGAAGATAAAAATTTAGATTCTGCAATATACAACGATTTAAGCAGTAGAGCTAGTTCAAATACATATATTGCAAGAGCACCATACATAATAAATATTACACAATCTGTTGTAAAAGATACAAAAGAATTACAATTATCAAATGGAAATATAGAAAAGCTTGAAGGGCTTGGAAATTTTTCGAATTTAACGACTTTAAATTTAGCAGACAATAATATTTCAAATGATACAGAAATTAGAAAATTAACAAAATTGCAAAATTTAAATTTAGCTAATAATAAATTAAATAATAGCTATTCTTCAATAGAAAATCTTTATGAATTAATAAATTTAAATTTAATAGGAAATAATATACAAGATTTAAATAGTTTATCAAATTTAATAAATAATATAAATGAAGCACATAAAAAAAATAGCAGTGTAAAAACAAAACTTACAGATTTATCACTTTCAGATAATCAAATAACAGATATATCATCACTTAAATATTATACAGAAATTCAAAGATTATATTTAGCAAGTAATAAAATAAATAATATTGAACCACTTGCAGAAAATACAAATTTAAAGGTTTTAGATATTTCAAAAAATGAAATAGAAAAAATAGATGCTGTAAAATCACTTAATAAATTAGAAACTATAAATGCAAATAATAACTTAATAAAAGATATAAGTGCAATTTCTGGTTTATCATTATATACTTTAAATATTTCAAATAATAGAATATCTGATATTTCTGCATTAGAAGGTCAAGTTAGCTTACTTACACTAGATATAAGTAATAATAAAATAAATGATGTTTCAAAAATAGAATCATTATTAATTAGAAATGAATTTAATGTAAAACAGCAAAAATTAGCAGAAGCTATGCCAAATGAACAAACAGAAAGTGTTACAATAAAATTACCAGCTATATTTATTTCGGCTAAAAACACAAATAGTAAAGTATATACAAGTAATGACTTTGAACTAGAAAATTGTTCATTATCAGATGATTTATCAGCTATAATTATAAAACCAAATGAACTAGGACAAAAAATAGCAAAAATTAAAATTGTTGGTGGTGAAGCTGATGGAACTATACTTTCTGTAGCTAATTCATTAAAAGCAGAAATAAATTATAGTGAAACAAACAAAACTAGAAATGATGTAATTGCAACAATATCATTTGATAGAAATACAGCAACAATATTAAACAATGAAGGAAAAAATACATATACATTTACTGAAAATGGAGAATTTACATTTGAATACACTGATGAAAATGGTTTTGAGGGTTCTAAAACTGCAAAAGTTGATTGGATAGATAAAATAGGACCAAAATGTGAAGTAACATATAGTACAAGTGAATATACACAAGATCCAGTTACAGTTACTATAACATCTGACGAAAAATTACAAGATGTTGATGGTTGGGAATTTATAAATGATGAAAAAACAAAAATACAAAAAGCATTTTCAGAAAATATAAGTACAACAATTACTTTAAAAGATGAATTAGGAAATAGTTCAGATGTTAAAATTGAAATAAAAAATATTAAACAAGAGGAAGTTTTAGAATCAAATAAATATAAAATAAATGAAGATGAAAGTATTATTGAAAATATACAACATAATACAAATATTCAAACATTTAAAAATAATATAACATCTAATAACAATTATAAAATAGTTAACAAAAATGGTGAAGATGTTTCAAGTAGTTCTTTAATTTGTACAGGATATAAATTAATTACACAAAACGGAAAGACATATGATATAGTTGTTTTAGGAGATGTTACTGGTAATGGACAAATTGGAGTTTCAGATTTATCTATAATTGCTAAGGTTGCAGTTGGTTTGAACAATTTAGATGGTGTTTACAAAAAAGCAGGTGACCTTACTGGAGATGGAAAAATTGAAATAACAGATTTATCAAAAATAGCTAAATTATATGTTGGCTTATAATTAAAGCAAAGTGACATAAGTTTTTAGGTATCTTCAAAAATCTAAAATTTATATAAAGGAATGTGAAAAATGAAAAAAGTACAAAAATTATTAATAATTATGTTATTACTTGCAATTGTAATAATACCAATAAAAGCTTATGCTTTTACAGCTAAAGTTAATATTACACCAGATAAACAAACAGTTAGTGCTGGTGATACAATTACATTAACAATAAAATTAAGTGATATTGCAGATTTAGGACAAGAAGGAGGAATAAACACATTAGGTGGAAAAATTTCTTATGATAAAGATTTTTTTGAAAGTGTTTCAGGATTTTTCGCACTTAATGATAGTACAGGTGTATTTGCAATAATGTCTAAAGATTCAGCAGGAGTTACATCAGATTCGCAAGAATTTGCAGTATTAACTGCTAAGGTTAAAAGCACAGCTAAAGGAAATGGTACAATTAGTTTCACAGACTTATCAATGGCTAATGGAGGAAATGATGCAGTAGCAAGTGAAGACATCAATTTAAATTTTAGTATTCCAAATGGTGGGAATTCAGAAGAGCCAGACAATAACACAACACCAGGAAATACTATAGGTAATACAACAGAAAATACTACTGGAAATACAACTGATAATGTAATAGAAAATATAATATCAAATATAGCTGGAAAAGATAATATAGTAGCTAATAATATTACTGGAAATACAGGAATTACTTCAAACAATTATGTAGGAAACAAAAATGATAATACTTTATCAAGCAAAATAATACCAAACACAGGAATAAAAGCTGGAATAGTTATTTTTGCATTTATAGTTTTAGCAATGGGAATTTCATCTTATATTTTATATAGAAGATATAGAAATATTTAAAAAAAGCTTGCAATTTTGGTAAAGTTTGGGTATAATAATAAAGAAGCATAAGAGAATAGCAAGAGTGGGAACAAATCCCACTCTTAATTAATATTGTAAAAAATACAAATTTTACAAATAGCTTGCATTTATTAAAAATAAAAAAATAGGAGGAAATTTAATTGGCAAACATAGAAGAAAAAGTAGAAAGCCTTTTACAAAAAAAAATAGAAGAACTAGGATATGAACTATATGATGTTGAATACGCCAAAGAAGGCAAAAACTATTTTTTAAGAATTTTTATAGACAAACCAGAAGGAATAGACATACAAGACTGTGAAAAAATAAATGACGGAATAAACGATATGTTAGACAATGCAAATTACATAAAAGAGCAATACTTTCTTGAAGTTTCTTCACCTGGAATAGAAAGAATTTTAAGAAAAAATAAACATCTAGAAAAAAATATAGGCAATAAAATAAATATAAAATTATTTAAAAAAGACGAAAACTTAGTGAAAGAACACACAGGAAATCTTGTAGAATTTAATGATGAAACAATAACAATAAAAAATGAAGAACAAAACATAATTCAAATACCTAGAAAAAATATATCACAAATAAAAACAGTATACAATTGGGAAACATTTAAATAAAGGGAGGAATAAAAATGAAAGAACAAGCTATTGATAACAAAGAACTAATTTTGGCTTTAGAAGAATTAGAAAAAGAAAAAGGAATAAAAAAGGAATATTTATTAGAATCTATAGAAACAGCTCTTGTAACAGCATATAAAAGAAACTTTGATTCCTTAGAAAATGTAAGAATACAAATGGACAAACAAACTGGAGCAACACATGTATACTCTGAAAGAGAAGTAATGGAACATGCAAATGATGAAGCAACAGAAATAAGCATAGAAGAAGCTCAAAAAATTAATCCAGACTTAAAAGAAGGAGATACAGTAGAAATTGAAATTGTTCCAAGAAACTTTGGAAGAATAGCTGCACAAACTGCAAAACAAGTAATTATTCAAAAATTAAGAGAAGCAGAACGTGAAATTATTTACACAGAATTTAATGACAGAAAAGGAGAAATTGTATCTGGTATAATTCAAAAAGCAGACAACAATATTGTAATAATGGATTTAGGAAAGCTAGAAGGAGTTATGCCTACAAAAGAGCAAATACCTACAGAAAAATACTATGTTAACAAAAAAATCAAAGGATATGTACTAGATGTTCAAAAAGGAGCTAAAGGTGCACCACAAGTAATTGTATCTAGAAGTCATCCAGATTTTGTTAAAAAATTATTAGAGTTTGAGATTCCAGAGATATACGAAGGGGTTATTGAAATAAAAAGTGTTTCAAGAGATCCAGGCTATAGAAGTAAAATTGCTGTTTATTCTCCAGATCCTAATATTGATCCAGTAGGTTCATGTGTTGGTCAAAAAGGAGTTAGAATTCAAAATGTTATAAATGAATTAAATGGAGAAAAGATTGATGTTATAGAATGGAATGAAGATCCTTCAATATATATTGCAGCAAGCTTATTACCAGCTAAAATATTAGCTGTAGACATAAAAGAAGAAGAAAAATTTGCACAAGTTATAGTCCCAGATGATCAATTATCATTAGCTATAGGAAAATCTGGACAAAATGTTAGATTAGCAGCAAGATTAACAAATTGGAAAATAGACATAAAATCTGAAACACAATTTAGAGAAATGATAATGAAACAACAAGAAGAATCAAATTCAACAGAAGAAATAAACGAAGAACAAACAAATGAAAGTAAATCAGAATAAAAAATGTTTTGAAACATACAATAAAGGAGGGACAAAACATTGAAAAAACAACCACAAAGGACTTGTATGGGATGTAATGAAAAAAAAGACAAAACAGAATTTATAAGAATTGTTAAAAATAAAAATAATGAAGTGAACATAGATTTAACAGGCAAAATGGAAGGAAGAGGAGCTTATATTTGCAATCAAAAAAAATGTTTAGAAAAAGCTATAAAGTCTAAAAGGTTAGATAGAGTTCTTGATATAAAAATATCAGAAGAAATATATAATAATTTAAGAGGTGTAATTATTGACAAATAAGAAAATATTAGGATTAATTGGTTTATCTGCTAGAGCTAGAAAAATATCTTTTGGTGCTGATAGTGTAGAATTTGAAATAAAAAGTAAAAAAATAAATCTTATTATTGTTGCAAAAAATGCTTCAGATAGAACAAAAGAAAAATTCATTAAATTAGCAGAAAAATATAATATCCCAGTTATTATATTTTCAGAAATTGATGAATTAAGCAAAGCTATTGGAAAACCAAATAAAGCAATTCTAGGAATACAAGATAAAAATATTGCAAATGAAATAGAAAAAATAAATAATGGGGGTGAAGTTATTGGGTAAGATAAAAATACATGAAATAGCAAAGAAACTAAACTTAACCAGTAAGGAAGTAATTGAAGTAGCAAGTAGCTTAAATATTAGTGTAAAAAGCCATTTAAGTGGAGTAGATGAAGAGGAAGCAAAAAAAATAGAAGCGAAATTATTAAGTAAAAAAACAAGTACAACTAAGGTAAAAGAAGAAAAGAAGAAAGAACAACAAAAAGATGGAAAAGCACCTGTTATTATTAGAAGAGAGGTTATTATAGCAGAGGATGAGCAAAGCCCTAAAAAAGAAGTAGAAAAAAAGAAAGAAAATAAAAATGGCAATATAGGTTTTGTTGAAAGAAAACAAAATAAAGACTATAACATAGTTTATCGTAATAAACCAAACAAGCCTATGACTGTAAGTGAATTGTTTCGGCTTAAATAAAGAAAATAAAAAAGAAAAAGAAGAGGAAAATAAAGAAATTGTTACAGAGCCAAAAAAAGCAACTGATAACAAAGAAGAAAAACCTAAAGAAAAAGAAATAAAACCAATTGAAAATAATAAGCAAGAAGTAGAGCAAAAAGAAAATATAAAAGTTAAAGAAGAAAAGGAACAACCAATAACAATGAAAAAAGAAAATAATCAAGCTGAATTAAAAGAAAAAAATCAAAAAACTGAATATGGAAACAAAGCAAATAATAGAGATTACAAAAACAATAATAATAACAATAATAATAACAATAATGGTTACAAAAAGGGATATAATAATAATCAAAACAGATACCAAAATAAAAATCAACAAAATGGTAATCATAATAATTATAATAAAAATAACAATAGTCAAAATAGGAATTCAAACAATACTTACAATAAAAATAATAACAATAAATTTAATAGAAATAATCGCAACAACAATAATGATAGATATGGAAAAAAACCTTTAGATGAAAAAGGAATAGAAAAAAATATCAAAAATATTATGTCTATTGAAACAGTTGAAAAGGAAACGGTTAGAGAATACAATAAATCTATTGATAAACAAAAAAATAATAATAAATTTGAAGAAAATAAATCTAAGAAAAAGAATAAAAGAAATAATGGACAAAATGATTTTGATGCTGTAAAATTAAAATCTTTAAAACAACAAAAAAGTTTATCAAATATGTTTGATGACCAAGATGGTGGAATGCTTGATTATTACGATCTTACAACTGAGCGTGGTAGAAGAGGTAAGAAAAATAATAATAAAAATAAGGAAGAAAGAACAAAACAAAAAATATTTAAATTAACAAATATAGAAATTCCAGAAAATATTACTGTTAAAGATTTAGCTTCTGAAATGAAAAAAACAACAGCAGAAGTAATAAAAAAATTACTAGGTTATGGAATTATGGCTACTATAAACAACGAAATAGATTTTGATACTGCATATTTAGTAGCACAAGAATTTGGCATAACAGCAAGTAAAAAAGAAACAGTTACTGAAGAAGATATTTTATTTGATGATTCAGAAGATTTAGAAGAAGATTTACAAACAAGACCACCAGTAATTGTTGTTATGGGTCATGTTGATCATGGTAAAACATCTTTACTTGATGCAGTTAGAAAAACTAATGTAATTGAAGGCGAAGCTGGAGGTATAACACAAGCAATAGGTGCTTATAAAGTAAAAGTAAATGACAGAGAAATTACATTTTTAGACACACCAGGACATGAAGCGTTTACAGCAATGAGAGCCAGAGGAGCACAAATTACAGATATTGCAATTCTTGTAGTTGCAGCAAATGATGGTGTAAAACCACAAACAGTTGAAGCTATAAACCATGCTAAATCTGCAGGAATTCCTATTATTGTAGCTATTAACAAAATTGATTTACCAGATGCAAATATTGACAGAGTAAAACAAGAATTAATGGCATATGATTTAGTTCCAGAAGAATGGGGTGGTGACACAATATTTGTGCCTATTTCAGCAAAAAACAATCAAAATATAGATCAATTACTTGAAATGGTATTACTAGAAGCAGATATTTTAGAATTAAAAGCTAATCCTAATAAACAAGCTAAAGGAGCTGTAATTGAAGCAAGACTTGATAAATCTAAAGGTGCAATTGCCACAGTACTTGTACAAAGAGGAACTTTAGATGTAGGTGATACAATAGTTGTTGGTTCTTCAATTGGTAGAATTAGAGCAATGAAAGATGATAAAGGTAAAAATGTTAAAGCTGCTGGGCCATCTACGCCAGTTGAAATTATGGGATTAACAGAAGTTCCAGAAGCTGGGGAAACATTCTACGAAGTTAAAAACGAAAAAATGGCTAAACATTTAATAGAAAGAAGAAAACGTCAGGCAAGAGAAAAAGCAATGAATAGTCAAGCTAAAGTAACATTAGATAATTTATTTAGTCAAATGGAAGAAGGAAAATTAAAAGTATTAAACTTAATTGTAAAAGCTGATGTTCAAGGTTCTGTAGAGGCAGTAAAGCAATCTTTAGAAAAATTGTCAAATGAAGAAGTAAAAGTAAAAGTTATTCATAGTGCTGCTGGAGCAGTTAATCAATCAGATGTTACACTTGCAAAGGTTTCTAATGCAATTATAATAGCATTTAATGTAAGACCAGATCATACAGCTAAAGAATTAGCAGAAAAAGATGAAATAGAAATAAAACAATATTCAATTATATATAAAGCTATTGAAGATGTCGAAGCAGCTATGAAAGGTATGTTAGATCCAGAATTTGAAGAAAAAATAATTGGAAATGCTGAGGTAAGACAAACATTTAAAATATCAAATGTTGGAACAATTGCTGGTGCATATGTACTTTCAGGTAAAGTAGAAAGAAATGCTGGAGTTAGAGTAATACGTGAAAATGTTGTAATTCATGATGGACATTTAGCAACTTTAAAAAGATTTAAAGATGATGTTAAAGAAGTTGGAAAAGGATTTGAATGTGGTATTCAAATTGAAAACTATAATGACATTAAAGAAGGAGACGTTATAGAAGCATACATTATGGAAGAAATTAAAAGATAATTTAATTTCAAAGGAAGGAATGTGATTTAAATGCCAGAAAATCAAACAAGATTAGGGCGTATTGATGAAGAATACAGAAAAGAAATTAGCAATATAATAAGTTATAAATTAAAAAATCCAAATGTTACAGGCTTAATAAGTGTAACAAAAGTAAAAGTTACAAATGATTTAAAATACGCTAAAGTATATGTAAGTATTTTAAATTCTAAAAATATAAAAGATACATTAGCAGGGTTAAAAAAATCATCTGGATTTATAAGAAGCGAATTAGCAAGAAAAGTAAACTTAAGAAACACACCTGAATTACTATTTGAATTAGATGATTCAATAGAATATGGCACAAGAATTGATAAAATTTTAAAAGAAATATTACCAGAGAAAAAATAAAAATTGTGCTTTTAGGAAGGAATGATAATAAAAATGACTTTGGATGAAATTTTAAAAGAAATAAAAAAAGCAGAAACAATTGTAATTTTAACACATGAATCTCCAGACGGAGATGCGGTAGGAAGTTCATTAGCTTTAAAACTTATTTTAAGAAAACTTGGAAAAAATGCAGATGTAATAATACCAGAATATTCAAGGCTTTTCAATTTCCTACCAGAAATTGATACAGTGAAAACTGATTCAGAAATAAAAAACTACGATTTAGCAATAACTGTAGATAGTGCTAATTTAAAAAGAACATCTAAAAACGAATATTTTGAAAATGCAAAAAGAACAATAGTAATTGATCATCATGGAAGTAATAACATGTATGGAGATTTTAATTATGTTAATCCAGTTTCACCAGCATGTTGTGAAATATTAGCAGGAATATCAAAATATTATGAAATAGAAATGACAAAAGAAATTGGAACATGTATAATGACTGGTATTATAACAGACACAGGTGGATTTAGACACATAGGAGTTTCAGCAGATACATTTGATTTTACAGCTGATTTAATTAGAATAGGTGTAGATGTTCCAGATATATATAAAAGAACTTTAAAAACAAGAACTAAAGCAAATTTTGAATTGACAAAAAAAGTTGTAGATAGAATGGAAATTCTAGAAGATGGAAAAGTTACTTTTACATATATAACAAGTAAAGACGAAGAAGAAGCACATGCAGAACAAGGAGATCATGAAGGATTAGTAGAAATAGGCAGAGAAATTGAAGGAGTAGAAATATCTATTTTTGTAAGACAAAAAGACAATGAAAACTATTATAAGGCTTCTTTAAGGTCATCAACAGACATAAATGTTTCAGATATTTGTCTTATGTTTGGTGGTGGTGGACATCCACGTGCTGCTGGAGCATTGGTACAAGGAAATTTGGAGCAAGTTAAAGAAAAAATTATGAGAGAAGTAAGAAAAGCTTTAAAAGAACAAAAATAAGGATATATATAAATGAATGGAATATTAATTATTAACAAACCAAAAAATTGCACATCACATGATATTGTATATAAAGTAAAAAAAATTGCAAATGAAAAAGTTGGACACACAGGAACTCTAGATCCAATGGCAACAGGAGTTTTACCTTTGCTAATAGGAAAAGGAACATTATGTTCTAAATATTTAATAAATCATGATAAAATTTATGAAGTAGTTTTACAATTAGGTGCAAAAACAGAAACAGCAGATTCTGAAGGAAATATAATAGAAAGTAAAGAAGTACCTAATATAGCTCTTAAAAAAGAAAATATAGAAAATGTTTTTAAAAGCTTTTTAGGAGAGCAAGAACAAATTCCGCCAATGTATTCTGCAATAAAAGTTAATGGAAAAAAACTATATGAATATGCAAGAAAAGGCGAAAAGATAAATATAGAACCTAGAAAAATTAAAATTTACAAAATGAGTTTAGCAAAAATATTACAACAAGAAAAACAAATCTGTTTTATGGTTGAATGTTCAAAAGGTACATATATAAGAAGTTTATGTGAAGATATAGCATATAAATTAGGAACTTTAGGCTATATGGCAGAATTGAAAAGAATTCAAGTTGGTGAATTTAATATAAACAATTCCATAACAATAGAAGAATTAAGTAAAAATAATATAAATAGTAAAATAATAAAAATTGAAGAAATATTTGAAAAAAATGAATCTATAAATCTCAATTTTGAAAAATTACAAATGTTTTTAAATGGTGTAAAACTAAAAACTGAATTTAAAAATGGAATATATAAAATATATTCTAATAGCAAATTTATTGGAACAGGAATTGTTAATGAAAACAAATTAAAAAGAGACATAATTTTGTAATAAAATAAAATCACTTTTCATATATATAATAATAAGAAAATATGAGAGGTGATTTTTTTGTATTATATTCAAGAACTTGACAAGCCTAATATTATATTAAAATTTTTTAATATAATAAATTTAGAGGGAGATAAACTAATGTTACCAATAAAAGATGAAATATTAGACGAAAGGCAGGCAGAAAGATTAGCACTAAAAACAAAAGCATTATTAGAAAGAACAAATTGCAAAAAAATAGTGTTAAGTAAAAAATTAAAATTGAACAAAAATTATGTAAATAATTTATATACATACAAATATGAAATATGTGACGGAAAATGGCTATTTGAGGTTTTAACAATAGAAGTTTTAGACTATTTAACTGAAAAAATGAAAATAAAAAAAGAAGAAACCGCAATTGCAATTTTGGTAAATGATTTAAGTGAAATATCATATCAGAACATAAAAAAAATTATAAAACAATACAAAAGAGTTTCAATAATAACAAATCATATGGAAAAATTTAAAAAAATAGAAAGTAAAATTTTCAAAGAAGAAGGAATAATGATTACAATAGCTAATAATAAGAAAAAAAGTTTAGTTAAAATACCAATAATTTTAAATATTGATTTTCCTTCTGAATTAATAAATAAATATAATTTAAATGACAATGCAGTTATTATTAATATTAAAGGAAATGTAACAATAAAAAATAAAAGATTTAATGGTATAAATATTAATGACTATGAAATAGAATATGATAATAAAAATAATTATGATTTAAATTTAGATAATAATTATAAATTATCAGAAGTTTATGAAGGAAATTTATATAAAAAATCTCCAATTAGATTTATTGAAAAAACTTTAAAAAAAGATAAAGTTAGAATTTCAAAATTAATAGGAAATAATATGGTTATATAAAAGATAAAGAATAAACCATCTTGACAAATATATAAAAGACAAATATAATAAGAAAAATAAGGATATTTATCCTTATTTTTTTGTACAAAGAGGAGGAAATATGCCAAAGTTTTTTGTTAATAAAGATCAAATAAATGAAGATAATATAAACATAATAGGTGAAGATGTAAACCATATAAAAAATGTATTAAGAAAAAAAGTAGATGATGAAATAATTATTTGTAATGTTGATGAAAAAAAAGATTATTTAAGTAAAATATATTGTTTAACAGAAAAAAGTATAGAATGTAAAATAATACAAGAATTAAATTTAAATACAGAATCAAACATAAAAGTAACTATATTACAAGGATTACCAAAATCAGATAAAATGGAGTTAGTAATACAAAAGTCAGTGGAATTAGGAGTTTTTAATATTATTCCTACAGAAATGAAAAGATGTGTAGTGAAATTAAATGAAAAAGAAAAAAATAAGAAAGTTCAAAGATGGCAAAAAATTTCAGAAGTCGCAGCAAAACAAAGTGGCAGAGGAATTATTCCCAAAATAGAAAATATAGAATCTTTAAAAAATATTTGTAGTTTATGCAAAAATTATGATATAGTATTAGTAGCTTATGAAAATGAAAAAAATAATACATTGAAAAATGAATTAACTAAATTAAAAAACAAATTAAATTTAAGTAAAAATATAAATATAGCAGTTTTAATAGGTCCAGAAGGGCGGAATAGATGAAACTGAAATAAAACAAATAAAAGAAAATAATGAAAATGTAAAAATAATAACATTAGGAAAAAGAATATTAAGAACAGAAACAGTAGCATTAAGTGTATTAAGCATTATTATGTACGAATTAGAACAGCAATAATATCAAAGAGGGCAAACTATAAAAAAAGAAAGGAATGAATTTCAAAATGAAAATAAGCAAAATACCAAAAGAAATATCACAAGATTTATTAAAAAAAATATTTAAAAATCTTTTAAAAGCAATAGGAATAATTATATATTTTATGATATTAAATTTAGCTTATTCATCAATGAAACATGAAAGACTTTTAGAAGACATAAAAGTATTTTCTGGTTCATTTTTATTAGTGGGATTACTATGCATGGAAAAAGCATATAAAAGCGAAAAAGGAGAATTAGTAATTTTAGGAATAGAACTTTTAATTTTGTCATTTCATAGTTTGTCTATTATACATATAATTACACTATTTAATTATAATTTTCAATATTATTTATTAACATCATCATATATTTTTGCAATTTATTATGTATTAAAATCTATAATATTATATACTAAAGAAAAAAATGCTTATTTAAAAAGTTTTAGTGACATTTCAGAAATTGTAAAAAAGGATAAACCACAAAAAAAAGAAGCTAAAAAAAGAAATAAAAGTAGGAAGAGGGAACAATAAATGATAAAAAGTATGACAGGATATGGAAAAGCAAATTTAATAAAAGATACTAGAACATATACTGTAGAAATAAAAAGCGTAAATCATAGATATTTAGATATTTCTATAAAAATGCCTAAATCATTAAATTACTTAGAAGAAGAAATAAAAAAAGAAATATCAAAAAAAGTAAAAAGGGGAAAAATAGATGTTTTTATAAATTTTGAAGATAGCAAAATAGATGCAAAAGAAATAAAAATTAACAAAGAAATTGCTAAAATATACATAAAAGAACTAAAAGAATTGGCTCAAGAAGAAAACATAACAGATGATATAAGCATAACTAAAATAGCTATGTTTCCAGATGTTTTAACTATGCAAAACATTCAAGAAGATGAAAATATAAAACCAGAATTAATTGAAACAATTGATATTGCAGTAAAACAACTAATAAATATGAGAAAAACAGAAGGAGAAAAAATTTCACAAGACTTGTTAAGTAGAATTGAATTAATAAATAAAAAAAATAAAGAAATATCTTCCATTTCTACTGGACTTATTGACGAATATGTAGTAAAATTAGAGAAGAGAATAAAAGAATTACTAAAGGAACAAGAGATAGACAAAACAAGGATTGCACAGGAAGTTGTTATATATGCTGACAAATGCTCAATAGAAGAAATAACAAGATTAGAAAGTCATATAATGCAATTTAAACAATTTTTAAATTCAGATGAAGCAATAGGTAAAAAAATAGATTTTCTAATTCAAGAAATGAACAGAGAAACCAACACAATTGGCTCAAAAGCAAATAGTTTAGAAATTACAAATGGAGTAATCAGTATAAAAACAGAACTAGAAAACATAAGAGAACAGATACAAAATATAGAATAAAAATATCAATATTTTTATTGATAAAACGAAAGGATGATGTTTATGCAACTAGTAAACATAGGTTTTGGAAACATTGTTTCATCACAAAGAATAATAGCAATTGTAAGTCCAGAATCGGCACCAATAAAAAGAATGATCCAAGAAGCCAAAGACAATGGAACAGCTGTTGATGCAACATATGGAAGAAGAACAAGAGCAGTATTAATTATGGACTCAGGGCATATAATTTTATCAGCTGTACAACCAGAAACTGTTGGAGGTAGAATAGACAAAGAAATTTCAGAAGATTCAAATAAAACAGTGAATTTATCATAAGGAGCTACAATGCTATAAGATAGATATTAAATTTTTAAATAAAATATAAAAAAATTAGAATTTAGCAAATATAAAAAATAATAAAAAGGAGACGATTAAAATGATAGTAAAACCAACTGTTACAGAATTATTAACAAAAGCACAAAATAGATATGAATTAGTAATTGCTACAGCAAAAAGAGCAAGACAAATAGCTGCAGGAGATGAACCTAAAACACAAGTAAAAGAAGAATCACCTGTTACATTAGCTGCAAATGAGATAGCAGAAGGGAAGGTTAAAATATGTTAGTAATATTATCTGGAGTTTCAGGAGCAGGAAAAGATACAATAAAAAAAGAACTAATAAAAAGAATGGGAAACATAGAAACATTGCCATCAATAACATCTAGAAAACCAAGAATTGGAGAAGAAGAAGGTGTACAATATCATTTTATTTCAAAAGAAGAATTTGAAAAAAGAATAAAAAATGACGAATTTTACGAATATGATTTACACCACGAAAATTATTATGGTACATCTAGAAAAATAATGCACGAAAAAATAAATAATGGCAAAATAATTGTAAAAGATATCGAAGTAAACGGAACAGAAAATTTATTAAAAATCTTAAAAGACGAAACAAAGATAATTACAATATTTTTAAAAGTAGAAAAAGAAGAGCTTAGAAGAAGACTTATATCTAGAGGGGACAATCTTAGTGAAGAAGAATTAGAACTAAGACTAAAAAGACTTGAATATGAAGAATCAAAAATAAAATTATATGATTATGTTATAAAAAATGATGACTTAGAAAAAACAGTTCAAATAATTATGACTATAATCAAATGTGAAGAACAATTAGAAAATCAATAAAAATTAATTAGTAGGTAGTAAAATGATAGCAGAAGTAATAATAAATAGGAAGGCAAAAAAACTAAATAGAACTTTTGATTACAATATACCACAAATATTAAAAGACCTTGTTACTGTTGGAAGCAAGGTCTTGGTTCCTTTTGGAAAAGGAGGAAAGCTAGAAGAAGCATTTGTAACAAAAATAAAAGAAACAACAAATTATGAATATGAAATAAAAGATATTGCAAAAATTGAAAATAGTTTATCAAACAAGCAAATAGAACTTGCACAATGGATGTCAAAAAAATACTTTTGCAATGTTTCTGATTGTATAAATCTAATGCTAGTTCCAGGAACAAACAGTAAAAATAAAGAAAAAAGAATGAGGGATAAAGAAATAAATGTTGTAAATTTATCTAAAAATGCTGAATTAGCAATATTAGAAGGCAAAATAAAAAGTGAAAAACAATTAAAAATTATAAATTTTTTAAAAATACAAAAAGATGTTACAATTCCAGAAATAGAACAAATATTGCAGTGTTCTAGAGGAATTGTAAATACTTTAATAAAAAACGGATATGTAGAAGTATCAAAAAAAATAATAGAAAGAAATCCTCTGGAAAATAAAAAAATAGAAAAAAATAGCAAATTGCAATTAACATATGAACAACAAATTGCATATGAAAAAGTAGCAAAAAAAATAGATAATAATCTATATGAAAAATTTTTGTTATATGGAATAACAGGTTCAGGAAAAACAGAAATTTATTTGCAACTTATACAAAAAATTTTAGAAATGAAAAAAACAGCAATAGTTTTAGTTCCAGAAATATCTTTAACACCACAAATGCTAGATAGATTTATTGGAAGATTTGGAAAAAATCAAATAGCAGTTTTACATAGTAAATTATCAATAGGAGAAAGACATGACGAATGGAAAAAAATACAAAGTGGAGAAGTAAATATTGTAATTCGGTGCAAGATCTGCAATATTTGCACCACTAAAAAATATTGGGATAATAATTATAGACGAAGAACATGACAGTTCATATAAATCTGAATCAAATCCAAGATATTCTGCAAAAGAAGTGGCACAATATATTGCAAAAAAGGAAAATTGTCCTCTTTTATTAGGAAGTGCTACACCAGATATCACAACATTTACAGAGCTTGGACGGAATGGAACAAATATCAGAAAATGATAGAATATTAAGACTAACTAAAAGAGCAAACAAATCTAAATTACCTAAAATAGAAATTGTAGACTTAAAAAATGAACTTGCAAATGGAAATCGTTCTATGCTTAGTATGGATTTATATTCAGAAATAGAGAAAAATATAAAAAACAAAAAACAAACTATACTATTTTTAAATAGAAGAGGATATTCAACATTTATAATGTGTAGAAATTGTGGGTATACTGCTAAATGTAAAAATTGTAATATAAGTCTTACATACCATAGTGCAGAAAAAAAACTAAAATGCCATTATTGTGGATATGAGGAAAAAGTAATAACAATTTGCCCAGAATGTAAAAGTGATAAAATAAGATATTTTGGTACTGGAACGCAAAAATTAGAACAAGAAATAAAAAAGCAATTTCCATATGCAAGAACAATAAGAATGGATGTTGACACAGTAACTAAAAAAAATTCGCATGAAGATATATTAAATAAATTTAAAAATGAAAATATAGATATTTTAATTGGCACACAAATGGTAGTTAAAGGACATCATTTCCCGAATGTTACACTTGTTGGAGTTATTGCTGCAGATAGTTCCTTAAATATAGATGATTATAGAGCAAGTGAAAGAACATTTCAAATATTAACACAGGTAGCTGGAAGAGCTGGAAGAGAAAATGATGAAGGTAAAGTTATAATTCAAACATATAATCCGAGTGAATTTAGTATTCAATGTGCCAAAAAACAAAATTATGAATTATTTTATGAAACAGAAATTGCTTTAAGAAAACAATTGAAATATCCACCTTTTTGCGATATAATAGTTATTGGATTTAACAGTCAAAATGAGGAAGAACTAAAAGAAACATGTAAAAATGTATACAATTATTTAAAAGGCAATTTGAATTTAGAAAATTTTAATGTTTTTAAACCAATGCCAGCACCTATTGACAAAATCCAAAACAGATTAAGATATAGAATTATTATAAAAGGAAATATGAATGAATTATCATATAATATTTTAAATAAATGTTTAAAAAATATATATGAAAAAAATTTAAAATACACTAAAATTGGAATTGATGTAAATCCTAACAATATGATGTAAAAGAAATTGTATAAAAAGTAAAAAATGAAAGGAAGAATTTAAAAATGGCAATAAGAAATTTAAGATTAGAAAAAGATGAAATTCTTAAAAAAAAATCAAGAGAAGTTGAAGTAATAGACGAAAAACTTAAAGAACTTGCAAATGACATGATTGAAACTATGCATAAATATAATGGAGTAGGTCTAGCAGCAGTACAAGTTGGTATTTTAAAAAGAATAATTGTAATAGACTTATATGATGATAAAGGACCAATTATTTTAATTAATCCTGTTATTGTAAAAACAAAAGGAGAACAAGAAGTAGAAGAAGGTTGCCTAAGTTTTCCTAATCAATTTGCAAAAGTTATAAGACCACAGGAAGTTGTAGCAGAATATACTAACATTGAAGGTAAAAGAGTAAAAATAAAAGCAAAAGACCTACTTGCTCAAGCTATAGCACACGAAGTAGATCATTTGAATGGAGAATTATTTATAGATAAAATTATTCCTGGAACATTAGAATATGTTGAACCAGAAAAATAAGAAAGAAGGTTATATATGAATATCTTATTTATGGGAACACCTGATTTTGCTTTAAAAAGTTTAGAAGCAATATGTGAAAATAATTATAATATTATAGGAGTTGTAACAAATCCAGATAAACCAAAAGGTAGAGGAATGAAGTTACAATTTTCAGATGTAAAAAAATATGCAATTGAGAAAAATTTAAAGATCTTTCAACCTCAAAAAATAAAAAATAACACAGAATTTATAGAACAAATAAAAAATTTAGAACCAGACATTATTTGTGTTGTAGCATATGGAAAAATATTACCAAAAGAAATATTAGAAATTCCAAAATTAGGTTGTATAAATGTACATGGATCACTACTTCCAAAATATAGAGGTGCAGCACCTATACAATGGGCTATATTAAATGGTGAAACAACAACAGGAGTTACAACAATGTATATGGATGAAGGAATGGACACAGGTGATATAATACTTAAAAAAGAAATAAAAATAGATGAAAACGAAACTACAGGCGAATTATGGCAAAAACTTGCTAAAATGGGAGGAGAACTATTAGTTGAAACTTTAAAACAAATAGAAAGTGGAAGTGCACCTAGAGAAAAGCAAGGAAATAATTATACAATGGCTCCAATGCTTTCAAAAGAAATTGCAAAAATTAATTGGGAAGAAAAAACAGCAGAAGAAATAAAAAATCTTGTAAGAGGATTAAACCCAATAATGGGAGCATATTCATATTTAAAAGGCAAAAAAATAAAATTTTGGCAAGTAGCTATAGCAACTGAAGAAGAAATAAATGCTGAAAATCTTGACTTTATAAAAAATGGAACAGTATTGCTTTCAAATGCAAAAGAAGGCTTATATATAAAAACCAAAAAAGGAATAATAAAGGTTTTAGAAATACAAGGAGAAAATGCAAAAAGAATGCCTATACAAGATTTTTTAAGAGGAAACAGCATTAATGAATTTGACGTATTTGAAACTTTATGATACAATATAAATGTTTTTTGAGTAAATTGAATAGTCGCTGGTAACTTCCGAAAGGAACTACGAGAGGAAAGTCCGGGCTCCATAGAGCAGTGATGCTAGATAACATCTAGTGAGGGTGACCTTAAGGAAAGTGCAACAGAAAATAACCGCCGCTGTTAAGTGGTAAGGATGAAAAGGCGAGGTAAGAGCTCACCGCCATTATGGTGACATAATGGGCAGTGCAAACCCCATCTGGAGCAACACCTAATAAAGAAGATTAAGCCTGCTCGGCACCTTCTTGAATTGCGTGGCTTGAAATGAATAGCAATATTCATTCTAGATAAATGACTATTTTAAAAGACAGAACCCGGCTTACAGATTTACTCAAAAAAATTTTATAAATTTTACAACATAAAATCATTAGGAATAGGAGCTATAAGCTCTATTTTTTTAAATGTAACAGGATGAATAAATGAAATTTTATAGCTATGTAAAGCTTGTCTGTTTATAATATTTGAAGAATTTCCATATAAAGTATCACCTAGTAATGAATGACCTATTGCAGACATATGAACTCTTATTTGATGAGTTCTACCAGTTTCTAAGGTACATTCTACCAAACTATAATTATTAAATTTTTGTAATGTTTTATAATAAGTAATAGATTTTTTACCATTTGAATTTATGCATCTTTCAATAATACTATTTTCTTTTCTAGCAATAGGCAAATCTATTTTGCCATTTAAAGGTGTTAAAAAGCCATTTACTAAACAAATATATGTCTTTTTAAAATTATTCTCTTGCATTTGTTTAATACAACATTCTTGAACATATTCACATTTGGCAAATACAACTAGACCTGATGTATCTAAATCTAATCTATTTATAGGACGTACTTTTTTTGATAGGTTAATTAAATCAAAATAGTTTTTTACACCATTTGAAAGAGAATCAGAAAAGTGCATTCTTGATGGGTGTATAGCAATTCCTGCAGGTTTATTTAAAACTAAAAACCATTCATCTTCATAAATTATATTTAAATCCATTTTAGTTGGAACTATGCTAGAATTGTCTTCGGCATAATTAAAGTCTATTGTTAATAAATCATTTGATTTTGCTTTTATTCTTGTGTCTACAGAAACATTATTTATATATATTTTTTTTAATTTAATTAATTTTGTTAGTAGTTTTGTAGATATTTGAAATTTGTTTTTTAGTATAGAATTTATTGAAAGATTTTCGTCTTCTATACATATGTAGTAATTAATTTTCATTTTTTTCCTTTCTGTGCCATGTTTTATTTGTATTTTAACATTTTTTTATAAATAAGGCAATGTTACAGGATAATGGTTTTTATAATTAATTTACTTACTAAAAAACATTGAACATATAATTTAAAAATTCAATTCCTCGGCTTATTACAAAATTGAAGAAATTCTAACTTATTTTCTGGCACCCTTCCGCTATCCG
>CAKPHJ010000021.1 GCA_934157205.1 uncultured Clostridia bacterium | reverse complement strand
ATCATGGAAATATATGTAAGTCAATATTTTAAAAAATTATATTATAAATGTTGAAAAAATTAAGGCAATTTTTTAAAATAATTTGAATAAAAAATCCCTTAAAATGCAACACAAAAGTATTGTACTTTCAAAAATTAAATGGTATATTAAAATAAACTTAGGAAAAAATAATATAAAAAAACGGAGGAATAAAATGAAAAATAACAAGGGGAAAATAACTAAAAAGAACAAGTTTGAAAAGCAAATGAAAACTGGAAAGACATGGAAGTGAAAAATGGAGAAAAGATAATAAAACCAAGTGGAACAGCACAAAGATTAGAAACAGGAAAAACAACAGCAAAAGCAAATATATTTGATATGGGAGGAAATGTAGCAGAATATACAACAGAAATAAACCCAGGAACTTCTGATCCTGTGGTACAACGTGGTGGTAGATATCGCGACAGTGGTAGACCAGCAGGACATCGCTGGGATGATAGTGCTAGCTATAGTGGTAACTACAAAGGGTTTTGTGTCACTTTATTTATAAAATAAAATATATGTTGCACCAAAAAATTTGTAAAACAAATTTTACACACAAACAAAGACGCGGACTTTAGATGTTATTACAATAAAAATGTAGCAAATGTCCGCTTTGGTTCTTTGAATTAAATTAATACAAGAAAAAATTTTAATTTCTATTTTAATATTTAATCTTTTCTTATTTAAATTTTTAAGATACAAATTTTTAGTATTCAGACTTATTTTTTAAATCTTTTAAAAGTATAGCTAATTTTTGTAAAGTATAGCACCCAGATTCAATCTCTTTTTCAGAAAAATCTGATAATACTTTTTGTGTTTCATCTATAAGATTAGTATTTTTTCCAAATAATAAATAATCAGCAGAGAAATTAGTTATTTCACACAATTTTTTCAAATTTTCAATAGATAAATAATTTTTGCCATGTTCTACAAGACCTAAAAATTGGCCAGATATACCAAGTTGTTTAGCAAATTCTTCTTTTGTCATATGCATGTTTTCTCTTATTTTTTTAACTCTTAGTCCAAATTCTTTTTTCATTTCCATTTGTTAATTCATCCCTTTTACTATAAAAGCTAGCCCAGTATCAAATACTGATATTTTTGAAATATTAGGGCTAACTATTAAAATAAGGAAAGTTATATTTAAATTATTTTAAATGTAAAACTATAAATTTTAATAATTAAGGATTATAAATTAAACTTATTATAATTGTTCGTTAAAATAGATAAATAATATGTCTTTCCAATAAATATAATAAGCTATAAAAAGTAATTTGAAGTTATAAATGAAGCAATAAATAATGGAAAAAAGTTATAAATTATGATAAAATGTTTTGCGTTAAAAGCATATTAAATATTAAAAAGGAGAAAAGGAGAATTGGTGAAATGAATATTTTATTAATAGAAGATGATCTAAACGAATGTAATAAGTATAAAGAAATAGCAAAAACAAGAACAGATATAAATATTATTTCTATTACTAATTCATCTACAAAGGCAATAGAAGAAATGAAAAAATATAGACCAGATGGAATAATATTAGACTTAGAACTTAATAATGGAGAAGGTAGTGGATTTGAATTTATACAAAATATGAAAAAAGTTAAATTAAATAGAATGCCAAAAATTGTTGTTACAACAAATGTTCACTCAGATTCTGTATATGATTTTTGCCATATCAATAATATTGATTTTATATTTTATAAAAAGCAAAAAAATTATTCTCAAAATAATATTATAAATACTTTAGTTTTATTAAATGAATATAATAACGAAAATTCTGGAAATAAAACATATGAAAAAGATGAAGAAAAAGACTATAAAAGTAATATAGAAGAAAAAATAGAAAAAGAATTAGATTTAGTAGGAATTAGTATGCACTTGCAAGGTAGAAAATACCTAAAAGATGCAATTATGTTTATAATAAAAAATAATGACGATTCAAAAATTTCAATTGTTCAATATTTAGTGAAATTACATAAAAAACCAAGTAGTAGTATTAGCAGAGGTATGCAAAATGCAATAATTCATGGTTGGAGAGTTACACCTATACAAGATTTAGAAAAACATTACACAGCTATTATAAATTATGAAACAGGTTTGCCAACTCCCACAGAATTTATATATTATTATGCAGATAAAATAAAAAAACAAATTTGAAATTAATTTAAATAATTTATAAAGGAATATAAGAAATTAGCACTTCCGAATATCACTTATACCAATGGGTATAGGTGATATTTTTTTGTTGTAAAAAACAAATGGAGGTGATTCTAATGATGAGCTTTTGGGAATGGTTAGCATATTGGACAAGATAAGAAAACGTAAATTAAATGTTAAGGTGTAATAAAACAATATATAATTTTAATATTTAAATATATATTGATTATTACATCTTTTTTTTATATAATTTACATGGAGGAAATGAATGTGTTACCAGAAACAAATGTAATTATATATTTTTTAAAAATATTAATAATAAACATCTATTGTTTTTATTCTTTTGAAAAAATAATAAATGTAAAAATTAAAAAATACCATACTATTTTTATAATAATTTTCAATATATTTATTGCATTGCTCGGAACAATTATAGAATTCTTTATAAATCCTTTTGCACTAATATTATTAATGGTAGTTGTATATGGTATTTTTTTAGGGTACATTACTAAAAAGAATATTGGATATTCTATTGCTGTTACTATAATTTCATATGCAATCTGTTTATGTTGTTTTGTTGTAAGTATTATAATATCTTATTTGCCATATAAGTTTATTAATATTGAAAATAACTATTTGAATTTAATATTGATATTAATAATGCAATTTTTATTAATATATTTAATTTTTAAAACAAAACGATTTAAAAATGGATTTGATTTTTTTGATAGAAAATTAAATAATGACTATTTTGATATAATAATGTTAAATATTGGTGTGGCAATAATATTTTTATATTCTATATTCAGCACTATTTTTTATGAGATTGAAGAAATAAGAAAAAGTCTTTTAATTTCATTTATGATTTTAGGGGTTATTATGTTTATTGTTGTTCATAAAAATTTAACCCTATATTACAAACAAAAACTATTAAAAACCACAGTCAATAGTTATAAAGAAAAAATAGAAGAAAAAGAATTAGAAATAAGCAAACTAAAAGACGAAAAATATAAAATAAGTAAAATAGTGCATGAATTTTATAACAGACAAGAAGCTTTAGAACAAGCAGTTAAAGATGAAGAATTCAGAAAAAGAATAAAAAATCTAACTACAGAATTTTCAAATGAATTTGAAAAAATAAAAACATTAGATAAATTAGAAGAAACAGAAATAGCAGAAATTGATGATATGTTTAAATATATGCAAAAAGAATGTGACAAAAACAATATTAAATTTCATTTAAAAATAGAAGGAAATATACACTATTTAATAAATAATATTATTCCTAAAAATAAATTAGAAACTTTAATAGGAGATCATATACGAGATGCAATAAATGCAGTAAAATCATCTAATGAAGAAAATAGAGAAATTTTAGTTATTTTAGGGAAAAAAGATGAAAATTATGAACTTACTATTTTTGACACAGGTATAGAATTTGAAATAGATACATTGCTTAAACTAGGAAAAGAAAGAGTAACAACATATAAAAATAAAGGTGGTAATGGAATTGGTTTCATGACAACATTTGAAACTATGAAAGAAACAGGTGCGAGTTTAATAATAGAAGAATTTCAACAAAATAAAGACAGATTTTATACTAAATCTGTAACAATAAAATTCGATGGAAAAAATCAATATAAAGTTATTTCATATAGACAAAATTTACTTGTAAAATAGCATAATTTATGCAAAAAAATTTAAAAATAATATTTATTATTAGATTGGAGAAGAGACATGTTAGAAAAAGATAAAATGTTAGCAGGAGAATTATATGATGCTAACTATGATACCGAATTAATAAAAAATAGATATAAAGCTAAAGATATTTGCTTTGAATACAATATGTTAAAACCATCAAACACTGAAGGCAAAGATAAATTAATAAAAAAATTATTTGCAAAAACGGGAAATCAAATAACTGTTGAACAGAATTTTTGGTGTGACTATGGTTACAATATTTTTGTAGGAGAAAATTTTTATATGAATCATAATTGTGTTATATTAGATTGTGCAAAAGTAGAGTTTGGTGACAATGTTTTTATTGCACCTAATTGTGGCTTTTATACAGCAGGACATCCTTTAGATTATGAAACTAGAAATAAAGGATTAGAATATGCAAAACCTATTAAAATAGGAAATAATGTATGGATAGGTGGAAATGTAATTGTGCTTCCAGGAATAACTATAGGAAATAATGTTGTAATAGGTGCTGGAAGTCTTGTAAATAAGGATATTCCATCAAATAGTGTAGCTGTTGGAAATCCATGTAGAGTAATAAAGAAAATATAAAAATAAACAAACATTTTATTTTAAAAAATACTACACAAATAATAAATAATATGATACAATAAAGAACGAAAATTATAAGATAAAGGATAAAACCTTAAAAATAAAAAAATTAAAAGGAGGAAAAAGGTATGAGTCGGTCACAGCAAATGGCACAACATACAAGCTAAAAAAGGAAAAGCTGATGCAGCAAGAGGTAAAGTATTTACAAAACTAGGAAGAGAATTATTAATAGCAGTAAAAGAAGGTGGACCTGATCCAGCAGGAAATTCAAAATTAAAAAATGTTATTGCAAAATGTAAAGCAGCAAATATGCCAAATGACACAATAAATAACGCTATCAAAAAAGCTTCAAGTAGTAATGAAAACTACGAAGAAATAACATATGAAGGATATGGACCAAATGGAGTTGCTGTTATTGTTGAAGCGGCAACAGATAATAAAAATAGAACTGCAGCAGATGTTAGACATGCATTTGACAAATCTGGTGGGAATTTAGGAACATCTGGTTGTGTATCTTACATGTTCAATAAAAAAGGTGTAATGATAATCGAAAAAGAAAATTGTTCAATAGATGAAGAAGAACTTATGATGCTTGCACTTGATGCTGGAGCAGAAGATTTCCAAACATCTGAAGAAATATATGAAGTTACAACAGATCCAGCAGATTTTACTACAGTACGTGAAAAATTAGAAGAAGCTGGAATTGAATTTTTAGAAGCCGAAGTTCAAATGGTTCCTACAACAACAGTATCATTAGATGAAAAAGGCATTGAAAAAATGGAAAGATTAATTGAAAGATTAGACGATTTAGATGATGTTGCAAACATATATCATAATTGGGAAGAATAATTGGAAAATATAAAATAAAAAGAAAGGGGTAATCAAATAAACAGAACTAATAAACTTAGTTTCCCAAAGTTTATTTGATTATACAATAAACAAATGAAGCAAAAGAAAAACAAAGTATTAATTATAATTGTAATTATTTTAGTATTAATATTAATTGCTTTAGGAGTTTTTGCATATTGTTATTTAGAAACCGATTTTCTAAAGGGAAATAAAGAACTATTTTTAAAATATGCAACACAAACTTTAGAAAAAGAAAATGGATTAATAGAAAATGATTTAATAAATTACTTAGAAAAACAAAAAAATACAGCATATACAAATAAAAGCAATATAAATATTTCTGTTAATTCAAATTCAGCAGATTCAAACTTAATAACTGCAATTAACAATATGACTGCAGAAATATCTGGTAAAAATGATAGATCAAATTCAAAAACTATACAAGATATAAACATAAAATATTCAGAAAATGCTAGTTTTCCTTTATCATTTAAAAGTACTCAAGATAAAATGGGAATACAAACCCAATATGTTGGAAGCAAATATATAGTTCTTAATAAAGAAGGTCTAGATAGTGTAGCTTCTAGTTCATCAACATATTTAGAAAAACTAGCTAAAACAATGAGTCAATTTGACAATCTTTTTACAGCAGATTTAAATTTGACTGATATAATGCAAAATATAAAAGATAATTACATACCAATATTAAACCAAAATATTCACGATGAAAGTTTTGAAAAAGTTAATGAAAATGGCCAAACAGGTTATAAACTTACATTGAATAGTGAAAAATTCAAAAATGTTACAACAAAACTAGCAGAAACACTAAAAAAAGATCAAACAACACTTGATAAAATAAATGAATTTATTAAAATTCAAAATAATTCATCAGAATTAACAACTTCAGACATTGATACATTTATAAACAATTTAAATAATAATGTATATGATGAATCATATCTACAACAAGACATTGAAATTACGATATATAATCAAAAAGGAAAAGTAAACAAAATATCTATAAAATCAAATAATATACAAATTAATATAGAAAAATTAAAAGAAGGAAATGATTTAAAATATAATATTAGTATAGAATTAAATGAAAATGAAAAAAACAATAAGGTAAATATTTCTGTTAAATATGATGGTTTAACATCATTACAAAATATACAAGAAGATTATGAAATTGAAGCAACAGAAAATACAAATTCATATAAATATAACATAAGCAATAATGTTAATTTTGAAGAATCATCAGATATAACAGAATTTACAGACACTGATTCTTATAACGTTACAGCTCTAGAAGAAGAACCACGTACAGCATTTTTAAATAATTTAGAACAAAGAATAATTGCTGTAAATAAAATGCAAATGGAAAAAGTAGGCCTAGATGAAACAGCAAACTTAAACGAATATATTAATCCTGTAAATATAGTATCTGAAACACTAAGTTCTAGTTCAAATAATGATTCATTATTAAATGAAAATCAAACTGAACAAAATGAAGTTTTAGAATTTAATAAAAAATTTGAATTATACGAACAAACAAATCAAGGCGGTGGAACAGTAAAAGGACTTTTAACTGTAATATCAGAAAATAATGGACTTGATGATGAAGAAGATGATGAAAATAAAAACAATAATCGTTATTTAATAAAAGAAATAAATTATAATGGCGAGGAAATGGAAGTTAATAAACAAACAATTGCAGTTCTAAAAGGAGAAATTTCAACAGAAGATGCTTTTAGAGTTGAATTTGAAAAAGACGAAAATTCTGGAAGAATATATAGAGTTGTGATTAGCAAAAAATAATTAGAATATTTTATAAAAAAAAACATATATTATTATATGTTTTTTTTTAATGGAGATGAACATATGAATATTTATAATGATATAATTAATTATTTTCCTATTAATATATATAATTTATTAAAAATAGCATTTGAGCAAAATCAAAATATTGAAAAAGAATTACAAGAAATAAGAATACGTGTAAATAGACCAATATTGTTAAAACTTAGACAAGTAGATATATTAATTGAATATAAAATAAGTAGTGAAGAAATTTTGCAAATATTAGAAAGAATATGTGACAATTCAATATATGCATATACAAATCAAATTTGTAATGGATATATAACCATAAAAGGAGGACATAGAATTGGAATAACAGGTACAGCTGTTATTGAAAATAATAAAATAAAAAACATAAAATACATAACAAGCTTAAATTTTAGAATAGCTAGACAAGTTATTGATTGTAGTAAAAAAATCTTAAAAGAAATTATAGATATTAATAATAATACAGTTTTTAATACATTAATAGTTGCCCCTCCAGGAAGGGGGAAAACTACTATATTAAGAGATTTAATAAAAAACATAAGCAATGGTATAGGAAGCTTAAATTTTAGTGGCAAAACATGTGGCGTTGTTGACGAAAGAGGTGAAATAGCAGCAATGTATAGAGGAGCTCCTCAAAATGATATAGGTATAAGAACAGATATTATTGAAAATGTTTCTAAATGTGAAGGCATAAAAATGCTTATTCGTTCTATGGCACCAGAAGTTATTGCATGTGATGAAATAGGCTCTAAAGAAGATGTGATAGCAATTCGGACAAGCAATGCATTCTGGTGTTAAAGGAATATTTACAATGCATGGAAATAGTTTGGAAGATGTAAAAAACAATATAGAAGTAAATAAATTACTAGAAAATAAAACAATAGAAAAAATATTTTTTATATAATAAAAAATGATATATTTCTTTTATATAAAAAATAAAAAATTTAAAATTTGTTCTATATCAAAAATATGATGCATATAATATTATTGAAAAACAAGCAGCTAATATAATAAAGCTATTATGAAAAGGGGTAAAAATGAATATAATTAAATATATTATGCTAGTTATAGTTTTTGTTTTAAGTACTATTTTGGGTAGAAAATTATCTATGAAGTATAAAAATAGATTAGTAGAACTTGAAAATATGAAAATTGCACTAAATATATTTAAAACAAAAATAAATTATACATATTCACCTATTCCAGAAATATTTGATGAAATATCAAATAAGATAGGAGGCAACATAGGAAAAATTTTTAAAACAGCCAAAGAAAAAATGAAATTTGAAAATGCTAATATTGCATGGGAAGAATCTATAAAAAAAGAATCTTATCTAAACAAAGAAGACATTGAAATACTAAAAAACTTGTCAAAATTGTTAGGACAAACTGATGCTAAAGGTCAAATTAGCCAAATTGATGTAACTCAAAATTTTCTTGAAAATCAAATAAAAGAAGCATATGAAGAAAAAATGAAAAATGAAAAATTATATTGCAAATTAGGCACAACTATTGGACTTGCTATTGTAATAATATTATTTTAAAATAAACAAATTTGTATTGATTAAAATTAAATTATATTATATGAGAAAGGAAAGTGAAAGTTTTGGATATAAATTTATTATTTAAAATTGCTGCAATTGGAATTTTAGTAGCAGTACTTCATCAAGTTTTGGTAAGAGCAGGAAGAGAAGACCAAGCCATGATGACAACTTTAGCTGGGTTAATAATTGTATTAACAATGGTAATAAAAGAAATAAGTACTTTATTTAATACTGTAAGAACAATTTTTTCTTTGTAATTTATATGTAGGGAAGAATAAAAATGGAAATTATAAAAATTATTGGTATAGCATTTATAGCGTTGGTAATTATTATTTTATTAAAACAATATAAACCAGAATTTGCTATTTATATAAGTTTACTTGCAGGAATGCTTATTTTAATACTAAGTTTAGATAAACTGTCTAAAATAATTCAATTAATTCAAACAATATCAAGCAAAACATCTATTAATAGTGCATTTATTACTTTACTAATAAAAATTACAGGAATAGCATTTCTTTCAGAATTTGCGGTTAGTATTTGCAAAGATTCTGGAGAAAGTGCAATAGCAAGCAAAATAGAAATTGGCAGTAAAATAATTATAATTTCTATGTCTATTCCCATAATTTCAAGTCTTTTAGAAATTATATTAAATATATTGCCAAATTAGTTGTTGATAATATTTTATATTTTAGAAAGGTTAAAATAATGTACATATTAAAAAAAATTCTTATATTTTTAGTTTTGTTTTTTTTAATAATTCCAATATCATATGCACAAAACAATAATAAAATTATTGAAGAACAGCAAAAGGATTTTGGTATATATGATTTTATAAATGCTACAAAAGAATATGCAGGAGATTTTTTTGATGATGAAAATCTTAATATTCAAAATATATTTAATAATAGCATACAAGGACAGGTTGATAATGCAAGTATAGGAAAAAAGATATTAAATTTATTTGAAAAAGAGTTTGTAAATTCATTAAAATCAATAGTAATTATTTTAGTAATTATAGTAATACATACAATTTTAAAATCTGTTAGTGATAGTTTAGAAAATAATGAAATATCAAAATTGATATATTATGTTCAATATATATTAATAGTAACTATAATAATGACTAATTTTTCTGAAGTTTTAAAAATGGTAAAAAATACTGTAACAGATTTAGTAGCTTTTATGAACATGTTAGTGCCAATATTAATAACTCTTATGATGTATACAGGTAGTATTGTAACAAGTAGTGTTATTGAACCAATAATTTTATTTATGATAAATTTTATTGGAAATATACTTCAAAATATAATAATACCATTAGTTTTAGTTATTGCAAGTTTAATTATAATATCTAAATTATCAGATAGAGTACAAATAGATAGAATATCAAAACTATTAAAATCTGGAGTAGTATGGGTACTAGGAACAATACTTACAATATTTGTTGGTGTTGTTTCACTTGAAGGTACATTATCTAGTAGTGTTGATGGAATAACAGCCAAAACTACAAAGGCAATTGTTAGTTCTGCAATACCAGTTGTAGGAAAAATATTGTCAGACAGTGTAGATACAGTTTTAGGGTGTGGAATTGTTTTAAAAAATGCAGTAGGAATGGTAGGAGTAATAGTAATAATCGGAATTGTTATAATGCCAATAATTAAATTAAGTACTATAACAATAGCATATAAGGTTTTAACTGCATTAGTAGAACCAATAGCTGAAAAAAATATTACTGTTTTATTAGAACAAATTAGTGATGTATTTAAAATTTTTTTAGCAATATTATTTGCAATTTCTTTTATGATAATTATTCGGAACAGCATTAATTCTTAAAATTTCTAATAGTGGAATGATGTACAGATAATAAATTTTAAGAAGGGGATGAAAATAAAGGTGATTAATTTTTTAAGTTCATGGGCAAAAGGGTTAGGACTAAGTATTGTAATTGTTTCTATTTTAGAAATGGTTTTACCCAATAATAAAACAAAAAAATATGTAAGAATGGTCATGGGACTGTATGTTATATTTACAATAGTATCTCCAATAATTAAAAACAAAGATAAATTATATATTGGAAATATAGATGCATATGTAAATACAGTAGCAACAAGTGTTAGTGTTAATCAAACATCTATGGATAATAGAATTGAAGAATTGTATATAGAAGAATTGCAAAAAGATATTACAAAAAAAATAGAGGAAAAAGGATATAAAGTTTTGAAATGTAAAGTTAATGCTAAAATATCAAACAATGAAAATGAAACAAAAATAAATTTAATTAAATTAAATTTAGAAAAAAATTTAGAAAATCAAGAAAACTCGAAAAATAATGAACAAGATGAAAGTATAGAAAATAAAATTGTAGTACAAGTACAAAAAATAAAACCAATAGAAATAAAAGAAGAAAAAGCAGAAAATACTAACATAGAAAACACAGATATTCAAAATATAAAAAAATTTTTAGTAGAAGAATATGGGGTGAGTGAAAAATGTTTAAAAATAAATTAAATATGTTTTCAAAGGATAAAAGCGAAACAGGAAATGACAAGAAAAAAATAGAAAATTTAGTATTTTTTATAGTATTACTTATTATCACAATTGTAATTATAAACATAGTTTGGAATGGGGATAAAAAGAGCAATAAAGAACAAAATACTTTAGATTCCAAAAAGTTAGCAGAATCTGTAAATGAAATAAACAACAACAGTAATGGCACAATAAATGATTCTAGTAATGAAATTGAGGCAAAATTGGAAAATATTTTGTCAAAAATAGAAGGTGTAGGTGATGTAAAAGTTTTTGTAAATTATTCTGAATCTAATCAAATAATAGCTATGTATAATGAAGACTCCAAAGTAAGTAATATAGAAGAAAATGATACATCAGGTGGAACAAGAAAAACACAGGAAACTGATACAAAAAAAGATATTGTGTATAAAGAGGAAAATGGAGAAAAAACTCCTATAACTCAAAAAGTAATTCAACCTAAAATTGAAGGTGCAATAATTACTGCTAAAGGTGCGAGTAATGTGAATGTAAAAACAAATATTATTCAAGCGGTAGAAGCGGTGACAGGTCTTGCAGTACATAAAATACAAGTTTTTGAAATGAATTAATATTTTAGAAGGGAATAAAAACATATGAAAATTTTTAAGAAAAATCAAATTTTAGTTTATGTAATAGCTTTAATGATTATGACAGCAGGATATTTAAATTATACTACAAACCCTAATAATGCGGTTGCTACAAGCGTAAAAATGGATTCAAATGATGGAACAAAAGTAGCTGATATTGGAGATGCAACTTTAGTTAGTAGTAATGATATTGCAAATGAAACTGAAATTACAGAAACAAATAATGAAAATAGTAGTGAAAATAATAATGTAGAATCTAAGAATGAAACTAATAGCGAAAATACCGAAAATTATAATAATACAGATTCTCAAAATACTTTAAATAATGAAAATACTAGTGAACAAGAAAACATAACTATTCAAACAAATAGTAATAATAGTGATGATTATTTTCAAAAATCTAAATTAGATAGAGACACAATGTATTCTCAGATGATAGAAACATATGAAAAAGTTTTAAATAGTTCTAATTCTTTAGAAACACAAAAACAAACGGCGACTCAAGAAATTCAAAAAATAAATGAAATTAAAAATAGTATAATGATTTGTGAAAATTTAATAAAAACAAAAGGCTTTGAAAACAACATAGTTTTTGTAAATGGAGAAAGTATTAGTGTGATAATTGGAACTGAAAATATAAAACAAGATGAAGTGGCTCAAATACAAAATATAATTTCAAGAGAACTAAAAGCAAATGTTGAAAATATACATATAGCTACTAAGTAGAGTGTAAAAAAATTAACAGCTTATAATTTTAATTTTAGGCTGTTTTTTCTGTTATTTTTCTTATATATTCACCAATTTCTTCGTTTGTTAACTCAAGTTCTAATATAAGATTTTTTAGAACATCTCTTCTTGGCAAATCTTCTTCATTGTCGATTCGAACATATTGCCTTAAACTTATTCCAAGTCGTTTTGACATTTGTTCTTGTGTATAACTTTTAGATTTTCTCTTTTCTTTTATCATAGCACTCACCTTAATTATGAAATTACATTAATTATTACATAAATCGATGAATTATTGTATTGACATTTTACGACATTTAAATTTCATATTAGAATTATAATATTTTTATAAAAAAATATTATTGTAAAAATGAAAAAGTAACATTCTCAAGAGCTTATTCTGATTTATTCAGAATAGGCTCTTTCTTTACATGTGTCAAGAATGCTGCTTAAGTAATTTTTGTTAAATACTTTTAAAGTATAAGGTATTGAGTTTATTTGCATTTTATTATAAAATAATCTATATAAATTTAATTAATAGAAAGAAGGCAAAATGGAAACTAAAAATATAAAAGAAAATAAATTAAAAAATTTCATAAAAAGCTTTAAATACGCAATAGATGGAATATGTCTTTCAATTAAAGCCGAAAGAAACGTAAAAATTCATATTATTATAATGTTTTTGGTTATTATAGCAGGTTTTATATTTAAAATTAACAAATATGAATGGATTGCATGTATTGTGTGTTTTGCAATTGTAATAGGTGGAGAACTTTTTAATACAGCTATAGAAAGAATTGTTAATGTAATAATACCATATAAAGATGATAAAGCAAAAAATATAAAAGATATATCAGCAGGAGCAGTTCTTGTATTAGCAATAGGAGCTTTTATAATAGGCTTAATAATATTTGTACCTAAAATTTTTTAAAAGTATTGTAAAAAAATATAAAATTGATATAATAGAAAAAGAAAAGTTACAATTCAGAGCTAAATAAAACTTAATAATTACATAACAATAAAATTTTAAAACAAAATTATAATAAGCTGTGAATAATAACCAAGAATAACAAGAGGAGGAGATAAAATGTTAAAAAAAGTAGGAATATTAGCAAATGGTGGAGATGTTTCAGGTTTTAATGCAGTTATAAGAGCTATAGTTAAAACAGCAGAAAACCATGATATAGAATGTTATGGGATAATTGATGGATACAATGGTTTAATAAAAAAAGATTTTGAATTATTAACAACTGCAGCACATGGAGAAGCTACAGGAATATTACCAAAAGGAGGATCAATTATAGGTTCTTCTACAAATGCAAACTTATTCAATTATAAAATTATAAAAGAAGACGGAAGTATAGAATTTAAAGATGTATCTGATGAAGCAGTTAAAAATATAAAAGATTTTGGATTTGACTGCATATTTACTTTAGGAGGGGATGGAACACAAAAATCAGCAAGAGATTTTTCTACAAAAGGTATCAACGTAATTGGTGTGCCAAAAACAATAGACAATGATGTTGCATGTACTGAAATTACTTTTGGTTACAATACAGCTGTTTCAGTTGCAATGGAAGCATTAGACAGACTACACACAACAGGAGCTACACATCATAGAATAATGGTTTTAGAAGTAATGGGAAGATATGCTGGTTGGATAGCTTTAGAGTCAGCAATAGCTGGAGGAGCTGATGTTGCTCTTATACCAGAAATTCCATATGATATAAGCAAAGTTGCAAGTAAAATTGAAAATAGAAAAAAAAGAGGAAAAAATTTCAGTGTTGTTGTTGTAGCAGAAGGAGCAAAACCAATAGGTGGAGAATTAACTGTTATGGGCACAAGAAATAATGGTACAGGTGTAGATAACACAAAACTTGGCGGTATAGGACAAGTTATTGCAAAACAATTGCAAGAATTAACTGGCTTAGAAGCAAGAAATACAACTTTGGGATATATGCAAAGAGGTGGAACACCTACAGCATTTGATAGAGTATTATCAACAAAATATGGAACAAAAGCAATGGAACTTGCATTAGAAGGAAAATTTGGAACATTAGCAGTTATAAAAAACGGTAAACTGGATAGTGTATCTTTAGAAGACGTTGTTGGAAACAACAAAAAAATAGGTGCAGTTTCAGGAAATACAGAAGAAAGTAATTTAAGAAAAATTACAATGGACGATGACTTAGTAAAAACAGCACGTGATATTGGAATTAATTTAGGAGACTAACAATAAATATTTATCCCTCAGCATGTATTGTTGGGGGATTGTTACATTTTTGTTACAAATTTTAAAAAGCATTGTAAATAAAAAATAATATTGATATAATCGGAGTAAATTAAAATACAAAGGAGGAAAGGAAAAAATACTTTAAGATAAAAAATGAAAGGAATGAACCAAAATGGAAAAAAACAAAAAAATAATTTTAATAACAATAATAGCAGTAATAGTTATTATAGCAATAGTAACTTTAGTAATTGTTTTAAATAAAAACAGTAAAATACAAAAAGTTTCAAAAACAACAACAATATATCAAGATTTAAAAAACAAAGAATCATACACATTTGAAGCAATTTTAAACAATAAAAACAAACTTGAATATTTAAAGAACAACAATATGTCTTATGTAAATACAACAACAGAAGGAACAGAAACAAAATATATAACAAAAGAAGGAAACAAATATTTAATAAAAGATTCAATAGAAAAATACTACAAATATCAAAATAACGAAACAGACTTAGGAAAAATAGAAAACCAATTTTCTAAATTAAAAGATCTAGAATATACAGAGGGAAAAGAAACAATAGAAAATAAAAAATATTCATATGAAGAATTTGATGCATTTACGGACTTAGTTTTTAAAAATTTTAGTGAGTCTGAGCTTAAAAATGCAAAAACAAGGTTATATTATAATGGAAACAAATTAGCTTATATTAAAACAATAATAGGAGACTATGAAGAATTACTAAAGATAACAATAACAGACAATGTAAATAGCAATTTGTTTGAAATACCTTCTAATTATCAAGAAGGATAAATAAAAAGGAGGAACATAAAATGTCAGAAAGATTTGTATTAAACGAAACATCTTATTTTGGAAAAGATGCAAGAAAAGAACTTGGGGGAGAAATTAAAAAAAGAGGATTTAAAAAAGTATTTTTGGTAAGTGATAAATCACTTGTAGAAGCTGGTGTTACAGCAAAAGTTGAAGAAGAATTAAAAAATGCTAAAATACCATATGAATTATATGACGAAATAAAACCAAATCCAACTATCAAAAATGTAACAGATGGAGTAAAAGCTTGTAAAGAATCTAAAGCAGATTTAATTGTAGCTGTAGGTGGTGGTTCAAGTATGGACACTGCAAAAGGAATTTCAATAGTTATGACAAACCCAGATAGAGCAGACATTAAGTCTTTAAATGGTTTATCAAACACAAAAAACAGAGCAATGCCAGTAATTGCATTACCAACAACAGCTGGAACAGCAGCAGAAGTAACAATAAATTATGTTATAACAGATGAAGAAGCCGAAGTTAAAATGGTATGTGTAGATCCAAATGATATTCCTATTTTAGCAATTATAGACTCTGAACTAATGGGTTCAATGCCAAAAGGTTTAGCAGCTGCAACAGGTATGGATGCATTAACACATGCAGTAGAAGGATATATAACAAAAGCACACAATGAAATGTCAGATATGTTTCATATGAAAGCTATAAAAATGATTTTTAAATATTTAACATCAGCTGTAAATGATAAAGATCCAGTTTCAGTTGAAAAAATGGGAATGGCTCAATATATAGCTGGAATGGGATTCTCAAATGTTGGTTTAGGTATTGTACATTCAATGGCTCACCAATTAGGAGCAGTATATGATACACCACACGGAATAGCAAATGCTATGTTATTACCAACAGTTATGAGATTCAATGGAGAAGATCCAGCTACAGCTCAAAGATTTAGAGAAATATTATGTGAAATTGGTAGACCAGATGCTAAAGATCTAAATGATCAAGATGTTATAAATACATTTGTATGGATGATTTCAGAATTAGGAAAATCTGTTGGAATTACAACAACAATAAAAGACTATGGAGCTAAAGAAGAAGACTTTGAAATGCTAGCAGACAAAGCAATGCAAGATCCATGTAAACCTGGTAATCCAAGAGAAGTAACAAAAGAAGACTTTATAGAATTATTTAGAAGAGCTATGTAATAGAAAAGAAATATATAAAAGAAATTTTGTCGAAAAGTTTTTACAAATCGACAAAACTTCTTTTTTTTTGCTCTTGGAAAAAGATGGAAAAGATACTATAATATAAATAAAGAAAATTCAAAAGAAAAAATGAAAGGGGGAACAAAATAAATATGGAGTCAAAATTTAATCAAGAAGACAGGAGTTTGACTTTCAAAATAACAGATGAAATTGACGATTGTAGTGTTCAAAAGATAAGGGGGAAAGCAGATTATGAAATTAAAAGATATATGCCTAAAAGAATTGTATTTGATTTTGATAGTGTCACTTTTATGGACAGTGCAGGAATAGGTTTAATTATTGGAAGATATAAATTTGCAAATATAATTGGAGCAAAAATAGAATTAAAAAATTTAAACAGAAGTGTTCAAAAAATATTTGAAATGAGTGGAATTTTAAAATTAATATCATATGAAAGGATGGAATAAATGAAAGAAACATTTGAAAATGAAATGAGACTAGAATTTATTAGTAAAGGTTCAAATGAGGCTTTTGCAAGACTTACAGTTGCGGCATTTGCTGCACAATTAGATCCTACTATAGAAGAATTAGCAGACATAAAAACTGCTGTTTCAGAAGCAGTTACAAATTGCATAATACATGCATATGAAAATAAACAAGGAATAATAAAAATTGTTTCTAAACTAAAGAAAAATCAAATAATAATAGAAATTTCAGATACAGGAAAAGGAATAGAAGATATAAACATGGCTAAAGAACCATTGTATACAACAAAACCAAATCTAGAAAGATCTGGAATGGGATTTACAATAATGGAAAGCTTCATGGATACAATGAAAATAGAATCAATTTTAGGATTAGGAACAAAAGTTACTATGACTAAAACAATTCAAAAAACAGAAGAAAACGAACTTAATGAAATAAAACAAACAGACATTAGTAATGTTTAAATAAATATAATAACAATATAAAAATTATAAAAAGTGGAGGGAAAATGGACGAAAATGATATAACAGCTATAAAAAAAGCCCAAACACGGAGATAAAGAAGAATTAGAAAAAATAATAAAGCAAAATAATCGGTTTAATTTGGAGTATTGTAAAAAGATTTGGAGGAAGAGGATATGATATAGAAGATTTATATCAAATTGGGTGTATAGGCTTTATAAAATCAATAAAAAGATTTGACACAAATTATAATGTTAAATTATCTACATATGCTGTACCATATATGATAGGAGAAATAAAAAGATATATTAGAGATGACGGAATAATAAAAGTAAGTAGAAGCATTAAAGAACTAGCAATAAAGATAAAAGAATTACAAAAAGAATATTTTTATAAAAAAGGTGAAGAAATATCAATAGAAAATATTTCAAAAGAATTAAAGGTTTCAAAAGAAGATATTGCATTAGCAATGGAAACAAGTAATTCAGTAGAATCTATAGAAAGTGCAAAATATACAAATAATAAAGATGGAAATAGCATAAATTTAATAGATACAATAAAAAGTGATAAAGATGAATCAGAAATTATAACAAATTCTTTAACCATTAAACAAATGATAAATGAATTAGACAGTAAAGAAAAAGAAGTTATTTTACTAAGATTTTACAAAGGAAAAACACAATCGCAAGTTGCTAAAATATTAAATATTACACAAGTCCAAGTTTCACGAATAGAGCGAAAAATATTAGAAAACATGAGAAAAAAATTAGCAAGTTAACAAATTAAAAAGTAGATATTTAATCAAAAAATTAAATTGGGTGAGAACAATAACAATATACAAGAAAGGGGGAAAATATTGAAAAAATTATTAATATATTTTTTTGCCTTTCTTTTTATATGTTTTTTATTACCAGCATTTTTAACAAAAAGAAATACTATAAAAACAAGTTCTGAAGAAAATATGAATAATACTCAAAATACAGTACAAACAGCTGAAGAAAAATATGATTACAAAAATTATACAACAATAAAATTATTACATAGTAAAACAGGTCAAATAGAAGATGTAAATTTAGATGATTATTTATGTAATGTTGTTTCAGCAGAAATGCCAGCTGATTTTGAATATGAAGCTTTAAAGGCACAAGCAATTGTTGCAAGAACATATACCATATATAAAATAAACAATAAAAAACATGATAATAGTGATATTTGTGATAATTCAGCATGTTGTCAAGCTTGGATATCTAAAGAAGATAGACTGGCTAAATGGGAGGAAACTAAAAGAGAAGAAAATTGGGGAAAAATTGAAAAAGCAGTTAATGAAACAAAGGGAAAAATAATAACATATGATGGAAAACCTATAAATGCTTTTTTTCATAGCAATAGTGGTGGAACAACAGAAATTCCTACAAATGTATGGGGAGGATCAAATTTGCCATATTTGCAAGTTGTTCAAACGTCTGGAGAAGATGGGTACACACAATATAGCTCAGAGGTTGAATTAAATAATGATGAATTGGTAAACAAATTAAAAGAGTATTATGAAGACATTCAAATAGATTTTAATAATAGTGAAGATATAAAAATATTAGAACATACAGAAAGTAATAGAGTAAAAACTGTTAAATTTGGAAACCATAATATTTCAGGAGTGGAAGCTAGAAAAATTTTTAATTTAAAATCTACAAATTTTGAAATTTCAAAACAAGAAAATAGTGTTAAATTTATAGTAAAAGGTTATGGTCATGGAGTTGGAATGAGTCAAACAGGAGCAAATAGTATGGCAAAAGAAGGAAAAACATATGAAGAAATTATTAAACATTTTTATGTAGGAGTAGAAATTACAAATTTATAAATAAAATGTATAATCTTCTAAAAAAAGGAAATACTTTTAATAAATAAAGTTTTCAAGGAGGATTATATGGTAAAAGATAATAGAAATAGGTTTAAAAAATCCAGATCACAATTAGACAAAATGGTTTTATATACAGGAATTGCAATTATACTTTTAGCAATTTTAATATTTTCAATGATTGCGTATAGTAAAAAACTAAATAAAAACATGCAAAATAGTGCATTAGAATTAGAAAAAATAGTAGGTTCACAAGAAAATACAACAGAAAATACTCAAAGTGCAAGCACAAAAATAGGTAAGACAGTTGATGAATCTAAAAATGAAACTAACAATAATACACAAACAAAACAGAACGAAACAACTAAAAGTAATGAAACAAAGAAAGATTCAGAAAAAACAAATAATGTTAACATAACAAACAATGCGAAAAATGAAAAAAATACCGTTACAAACACAAATATAACAGAAAACGAAACGGAAAATAAAACTGAAAAAAGTACATCAACAAAAGAATTAAAATTTATTAAACCTGTTGATGGTGAAATTTCTAAAGAATATGCCAAAGAAAATTTAATATATTCTGCAACATTAGATGAATGGACAACACACTCTGGAATTGATATAAAAGCAGACAAAACAACTGTTGTTAAAGCAGCAGAAGCAGGAACAGTAAAATCCATAAAAAATGATCCTAGATATGGTTTAACAATAGTAATTGAACACGATAACAATTTTCAAACAGTATATTCTAATTTATTAACATCAGAATTTGTTGTAGAAGGGGAAAAGGTAGAAAAAGGTCAATCTATTGGAACAGTTGGAAATACAGCTGTATTTGAAATATCAGATGAACCTCATTTGCATTTTGAAATACTAAAAAATTCTATACCAGAAGACCCTAAAATATATATCTAAAAACATATATAAAAAATTACAATTTTTACAGTTTATGAGAAAAGATATTTAGAAATTAATAATATAAAGTTACAAAAAATGTCAAAAATATGTTTGACATTTTTTTGTTTGTATGATATTATAAAAAAACAAAAAAGGAAAGGAATGAGTTAAATGGGTGTTAGAAAAAAACCAGAACTAAATAAAAGAGAAAAGCAAATATTAAAATTTATTGAAAAACAAATAATGACAAAAGGTTATCCGCCATCTGTAAGAGAAATATGTAAAGCTGTAGGGTTAAGCTCTACTGCAACAGTACATGGATATCTTAGAAAATTAGAAGAAAAAAAATACATAAAAAAACAAGATAAACAAGGAAGAACATTACGTCTTTTAAAAGGTGGTTCAGGAGAAGAGAAAAAAACATCAAGCAAAGATTTTTACACCCAAAAAGAACTTGTAGAAGTTCCTATTATAGGAAGAATAACAGCAGGAGAACCAATACTTGCAGTAGAAAATATAACAGATACATTTCCAATTCCAATCGATTTTGTTGGCAACTCTGAAAGTTTTATGCTAACAGTAAGAGGAGAAAGCATGATAGAAGCTGGTATTTTAGATGGAGATTATATATTAGTAAAAAAACAAAATACTGCTGAAAATGGACAAATAGTTGTAGCATTAATAGGAGAAGAAGCAACAGTAAAAACTTTTTATAAAGAAAAAGACCATATTCGTCTTCAACCTGAAAATTCAACAATGGATCCTATAATAGTACCAAATTGCGAAATACTAGGAAAAGTAGCAGGAGTATTTAGAAAAATTTAATAGGTTTATGGGTTCCATTTTAAAAACCTAAATGTTATTATACAAGGAGAAAATACAAATGAATTTAAAAATGCCATATGGAATAAGTAATTATGAAAAAATCGTAAATAATGGATATTATTATGTAGATAAAACCATGTATATAGAAAAACTAGAAAACTTAGCAGAAACAAGTATAATGTTCTTACGTCCAAGAAAATTTGGAAAAACATTGTTTACAAGTGTAATAGAAAATTATTATGACAAAAATAAGGCAGATAAATTCAATGAATTATATGGAAAAACATATATAGGAAAAAATCCAACTAATTTAAAAAATAGTTATTGTATATTAAGATTTAATTTTTCAGGAATAGATACAAATTCAGAAGAAACAACAATGAAAGGTTTTAAAGAAAAAGTTTCAATATCAATAGACGGTTTTGCAAAAAAATACGGTATAAATTTTTACGTAAACCAAGAACAAACAACCGAAGGAATATTAAGAAGTTTAATAGAAGCATTTAAGTTACAAAAACCAGAAGATAAAATATATGTAATAATAGATGAATACGATCATTTTGCAAATGAACTATTAGGATTTTATCCAGAACATTTTAGAAGCTTGGTATCAAAAAATGGAAGAGTAAGAAAATGGTATGAAGTATTAAAAGAAGGAACAGAAACAGTAGTAGATAGAATATTTATAACAGGAGTAGCTCCAATAACATTAGATAGTTTAACAAGTGGATTTAATATAGGAACAGATATAACACAAGATAT
>CAKPHJ010000020.1 GCA_934157205.1 uncultured Clostridia bacterium | reverse complement strand
TATTTCATGTTACTATTTCATTGTTTAAATTTTGTTTCTCTATTTCTTTTAAAACTTGTTTAACAATGCCTAATTCCACCATGACTGTGACCAAAGTGTGACATTTTCACTTGAAAACGCAAGAAAAAAGCACCTACCAAAATCCAGCAAATGCTTCATTTTATTGTCTTCACAGAGTCTAGTATCAAATTATTGGTATCCGGATTATGAGATGTGCTTGAAACGTTTATGTAATTTAGTGAAATCAAGTATTTTTGCTGATATTCCAATAACGGCTTGATGAACATATTAAAAAATATGGAAGATTAAGATTAAATTATTTTAAAAATTTTGATATACCTTTTTATACTGAATTACTTATTGGTGGTACTTTGAAACAGCATTTACTATATATATATTCTAGTAATAATGTTAATTTACTTATAAAGAGTTTTTCAGAAGATGGAAATGTTAATGAATTGTTGAAAGAACATCATCAAATAGAGTGGATTCAAGCTATGAATAATTTTAAAAATAGAGCTGAAGAAATGGAATATATTTTTAAATTTTTTTGTATTTCCTTCTGGATCAAAATCTTTAATTACATTTTTTTCAATTGCTAACGCAATTAATCTTGAGACAATAGATGAGTTATTTTTATCAATTTAAAATCATGTATATTAAATGTAATTCTTGAAAATAATAAAATTTGAATATAATTTTCTAACTCTTGTTGTTTGTATTTTGCTTTTTAAAAATCAAATTTATCAATAATTTAAAATAATATCCTTTATAGCAATGAATTTATTTGTTACATTCTTAGTTTTATTTAAATTGAATGGTATATTTTTTAATAATTTATAATTTTTTATTCATAATATAATTAAAAATAGAGCCATACTCAAATAAAGCATAGCTCCGCAAAAGTATTAAAACTTTTTCTAACTAATATTAGTTTATAATTTAGTTATCAATTCGTCAATATCATTAAAATATACTTTCATATTCTAATGGTACAATATTTTCATATTATTACATAATCATCTTTCGTCATTTCTGATTGTATTGAGAAGTTTTCTTCTATAAATCTTGAGAAATCACTATGTGTGTCACCTGTTATATAAATCATTTTTATCACCTTTACATATATTTAGTTTTCACCTTCTACTAAATACAAATTATCTTTATCAATTAATATATCTATTGGTTCATTATAAATCACATTTACTTTATTCAAAGATTCAACAAAAGGATTTGTTCCTTTTATTGAATTTCCAATTAGTTTTTGAATATTTTTATTGTTTCTTTTTTCGTTTATTTTTTTTATTTTATTTCCTGAATTAATAAGAAATTCATCAACTTGTACTCTAGATACAAGAGGTATTTTTGCTATCAATTTTCCTGTTCCTTTACTTACATTTGCGAATCCTTTAGTTAATACAGTTTGTATTGATTTTTCTGTGTTACTTTCTATGTCATTATAACATTTAGTATATAATTCTTTATAATTAAATTCATATTCTGTAATCTTATTTCTTACTCCAATAATATAATTCTTGTTGAAATTCTCCAATAACATTACTTCAAGAAATGATGAAAAAGAATATAAATATAAAGCTAATTGATATTCCTTAAACTCATCACCTAATTTTCTTATTTTAGAATTAATCTCTTGATCACTATGTATTAATTCTCTTTTACACATAATAGATTGAATTAAGTCTCTATATAATAAAATACTTTGTTCAGAATTTCTTTTTATATCTTGCACTAATATGTGTTTATTTGTTTTATATTTTTCATTGTTGCAATTAAATTTATAATTATTTAATATATCTATTAGCGTATTTAGATTTCCTCTTATTTGAGACTTTTCCTTTACTTTTGCAAATTCTAACATTTCCTGTTGTATACTTCTAATTTCATCTAGTTTATTTTCAATAGTCATTAATGCCATAGACATAAATAACATTGTTGGATTACATGCTAAAGGTTTCATTCTAGCTTGTCCTCCTCCAACACCACCATCTTTAGCTTTCAATGAACCTATATATTCCCCTCCAGATTTAAACATTTCCATACCATTAGTATTTACTCTATAAATGCCACTTCCTCCAACTTTTCCAGTTAGATTCTGTATTGCAGATATCACCGGTTCCGAAGCAACCCCTAATGCTGCTAAGTTTTGTATTGGATATTTTTCGTGTTTCACTTCTTTTAAAGATATTTCTGTTATTGTTGGCAAAATTTGCACTTCCATTATTTCATTTGCCATATTTTTTCTTAATTCTTTTTCATTCATTTCAATTATCTCTTTTCTAATCCTTCTTTTTCTATTTGTTCAATTATATTGTTAATAGTATTATTTGTTTTTCATTAAATACTGCTTTTAATTTTTGTTTTTGTTTTAGCCATTTCTAGTTTATGCATATATTATATCAAAATTTTGAATATGTGTAAAAAATCGAAAAATTACACATATTATCTGTTCTATTTTCTTCTGCTTTTGAACTATGTAAATATACAAGTTCACCATTAACTATATTTTTTCACTATTATGAAATAAATTAATTTTGTTTATTCTATAAATAAATTATTTCTTTTTAAAAATTTATAAAATTCATTTAAAATTTTATTATTTCTTTCAATTATATCTACTTCTTCAAATTTTTCATGTGTATCAGCTAATTCTATTAAATCTTTAATATTTGTTCCTACTTTTTTTGCTCCTTTATCAGTAGTAAATCCATAGTAGAATTTCTTTTTATCGTTAAATCTATATTCTGAAGCCGGAATATTTATCTTTCTTTCTAATAATTCTTTATTTCCTAAACATTCTAAATTTTTTCTGTTTTTTAACGTACTATCTATTTCTTGTCTACCTTTTGCAAGTATATGTTCAATATCAAATTTTACATCTAAACTTTGTAATTCTTGTGATTCATTTTGAAAAACATACCAAGTTAACATTGCTTTTGTTATTGGTCTTCTATTATAAAACTCATAATTTTCAAAAGACTGTTTTATAACTTGCTCTTCAAATTTAAATTCATTAAATTCTACTTGATTGTTATTTACTATATTAATCATTTCAGCATATACAGGAGTTCTTAAAGCATTAACTCCTGGCATATAAACTGCATAAGTCCATATAAATGCAATTATTTTGTTTAGAAATTCATAAAATTTTTGATCATCTAACATATTATCTTTATCTCTATTCTGCAAATAATAAACTGATGTGAAATATGTCCACATTCCATTTGGAGCATAATTTAAAACAAATAACCTTTTTAATATTCTATCTGAAAATCTATCAATATTTTGATTTAAAACATCCTTCCAAAAATCGGCAAGATTTATTAGATCATCAAATATATAATCATTTTTTAATAATTTATAAGAATCTTTCTCGTAGAAACTTCTTAAAGCTTCGGTAGTTGAAGATTTTATTCCCATTTTAGCTCTTATAAAATACATATATCTTGTAAATAACTCATCCATTGAAGTTCCTTGACTTGGATGAAAAATAGATTCACATTGTTCTTCGAGTTCTTTCCACTTCTTAATAAAACTATTTTTTTTACCTTTTTCACTATAATATTTATAAAATTGTGCTTTAAAAATATCCGCATCAGATAATGGTAATCCTCTATCATTTAATGTTGAGAATATTCTTAATGCTGTTTCTTGAGATTCAGCTTCTATCGGTAATAATATACAATTGTTTAATATTCTAATAGGTAAATATGAAAAATATCCTGGATATGTATCTAAAAAGCTATTTATTTTTTCTTGAAAGAATCTGTAATTCTCTGCATATTTACTTTTTTGTTCTTTTTCTACTATTCCAGTTTTTAGTATGTTTAAAAACTCATCTTTATACTTATCCATTGCAACTTCAGAATCTATTTTTAATTCATCTAAATTTGGCTTTCCAAACTCATCAGTTTTCCATATGCATTTTTCAATATTTTCTCTTGTTGATCTTGATTGTTCGTCTTGCATACTTCCATATTTCGCATAAAAAGCTCTAAGTAATAGTAAAATTGTAGTCAATCTTTGTTGACCATCTATTACCTCTAGTTTTTTATTCTTGTTTGTAAATGTAACAATTGGTCCTAAAAAATATTCATCATTAGTATCAAACTTTGTTGCATCATTTTCTGGAATTGCAAATTCAAATATATCCTCCCATAACTTTTGACACTCTTTTTCCTGCCATGCATATGGCCTTTGATAATCTGGTATTAAAAAGTCAGCTTTCTTATCTTTCAATAAATCATAAATATTTTTTTGATCTACACTTAATTTTGACATATATAATTCCTCCTTTATTAATTTTTTTTTTTCATATATATCCCCTTAAATATCATATCAATTTTTTACTGCAAAATTTGTCGAATATTGTAAATAAAATATAAATTTCGACAAAAAATACAATTTACTTAATTCCATTCTTTTCTTCACCTCATCTGACTCTACCTCTATAAAAGGTTCAAATTCCAATAAAAAAGCATTATTCTATTATTTCATATCCTGCAATCTTATATCCTTTTAATCTTCTATTATACATTTTCTCTAAAACTTTCATATTATCTAAATAGTCATATACTATCACTTTTTCTTTGCCTTCATGTTCTCTATGTAATCTTCCTACATATTGTATAATTCTTCCTTTCCATGAAACTGGCATAGTTAAAAACAATGTGTCTAATCTACTATCATCAAATCCTTCTCCCATAGAACTACTTGTTGCTAGTATTATTCTTGAAGTATTGTTTTTATCTGCTTTACTTATAATATCTTGAATTTCTTTTGCTTTCTTTTTTCCCATATTTCCCTTATACACCACCACTGGTATATTTAATTTTTCTAAACTTTCGTTCAATATTTTTAAATGTTCTACTCTTTCGGTTAAAACAATTGGTATTCGACCTTCTTCTATAGACTTTTTTATGTCTTCTATTATAATGCTATTTCTAAAAGGATTATGACACATATCATTAAGAATCTCTGAAATTTGTATTTTTTCTTTTTCTTCCATTGGAATATATTTATAATTGGTCTTTTTCACTATTACTGTATGTTCCATTTCTTTATTTTGTTTTAATTCGCGATTGTTTACCCTAACTCTTATATCACCACATTGCATATATATTATTTTATGCCATCCATCTTTTCTTGTTGGTGTAGCAGTTAGTCCATATACATGTTTACTTCTTACAGCTTTTAATACCTTTTCAAAATTATAAGCTGCTACATGATGACATTCGTCTACAATAACTAATCCATAATCTTTAACCAACTCTTCTAGATTATCTTTTTTACATAATGATTGAAAACTTGCTACATCTAACTTTCCATTTGGTTTTTCTTTGCCATTACCAATCTGACCTATTTCTTTTTTGTTAATATTTAAAAAATACGATAGCTTTTCTTTCCATTGTTCTAAAAGATTGTTTCTATTAACTATTACTAATGTATTAGTTTTTAATTCTGTAATAATTTTAGCACTTACTACAGTTTTTCCAAATCCTGTTGTAGCACATAATACTCCTGTGTTATTTTTTAGTAATTCTTTCATTACTTTTTCTTGCTTTTTATTTAATTTCCCATTAAATTTATAGTCTGTTTCATTTCCATTTTCTCTTGTGTCTTTTATTATTAACTTAACATTGCTTTTTTCACATACTTCTTTTATTTTATCCATACATCCTCTTGGCAATTTTAAAAATCTTTCATCTTCTTCAAAACAACTTATTATTCTTGGTGTTGTTTTGTAAAATATAGGCATTCTCAATTTTTGTAACTCGTAAAATTTTGGATTAGTGAAACTTGCTAATCTTTTTAAATATGTTATTTCATTTGGCAATAATTTTAACTTCTTTATATATATTTGATTATCAAATATGCATTCTACATTGTTAGAAAATATAGTATCTTTAATATTTTCCTTTTGTGGTATTTCATCATCATTTTCAAAACTTTCTTCTATGTCTGGCTCTTTATAATCATCTTCTTTGTTTTTCTCTATAAATGAATATATTTCATCCTTTTTAATTCTTTTTATATTATTTAAAATATTTATTTGATTTTTCTCTACTTCAAAATATTTATTTACAAAAACAGTATTTCCTTTTTTGCTACTTTCGCCTTGAAAAGGTAATGCTATTAAATTTCCAAATCCTCCTTTTGGCATTGTATCTTGGTTTGGAAATAATCTATCATATGAGCCTAAGTCTAAAGATGCTTTTTCCATTGTCTTTGTTAATAATATATTACCCATTTTTCTGGCAATTCTAGCAGGTACACTTTCTTCAAAAAATATCCACACATGTGCTCCATTTCCTGAACGTGATCTTTCTACATAAACTGGAATATTAAGTTCATCACATATATTCCAAAATTCTGTTACATCTTGTTCGTAGGTTTTCTTATCAAAATCTATTGCTAAAAAATTGCATAAATCTCCTGGCAATAATGGAAATATTCCTATTGTAATCTCACCCTTTAAATGCTTTAATATTATTTCTTCTGTTAATGGCATTAATTCTCTAAAAGGACACTCATTACATTTTACTCGCATTTTATCACATTTATATATATTAAATTCATTCTTGCATACTGGTGAATATCCTGACTTTCCAGTTTTATTGCTTATCCATCTTTTTGCATATACATCTGTTCTTCCTTTAAATGTTTCCATAAATATTTTTATTTTTTCTTTACTAGAAATAGCTTTTGCTTCAATTTCTTTCTCTTCTATTTTTCCATATAGCTTCTCCTTTAATTTATTATTTTCTTTTTCTAATTTTTGTATTATTTGTATTAATTCTTTTTTATCTAAATTTTCTAACAAAGCTATCTCACTCCTTTTTAATAACTCTATTTTATCATGTTTCTATTTCTTAATCAATTTATGTGAATTTTTTATTTTCTAAATTTTTTAAAAATAATTTAATTCTTTCTAAATCTCCTAAAGTTTGTATTTCACTATAGTCAAATACAAAAATTTGTGATATTATTCATAAATTTTTCAACTCCTTTATAATTTTTTTTGAAAAACTATTGACAATTTTATATTTCAAGCTGTATAATAATAAAGTATTAACATCGCGGGGTGGAGCAGTTGGCAGCTCGTTGGGCTCATAACCCAAAGGTCGATAGTTCGAGTCTATCCCCCGCAACCACAAAGTTTAAAAACAAACTTTTACTTTTGGGTAGATGGTTTTGCAATATCTTGCAGTTTGCCAGAAAAGTAATAAGTAGTACAAAATAAGTTAAATAATTATTTATTTAGCTTATTTTTTTTGCGTAAAATATTATTAGAATAATATAAAAAAAATCTCAAAAAGCTAGCACTTGTGGCTTTTGTATACTAGAAAAAAAGGTTTAAGTCACATTTTAACTCAAACCTTTTTGTTTTTTACTTTTTACATTCTTTTTTTTATTTATTGTTCTATTTATTTTATGCATTTTCTTTTTTTCTATTTTTTATAATGTCTACTACAAATGTAATTGCACATGTAACAATTATAATTCCTAGTAAAATACCAATATATGTTGCTTTAAAGTTTGTTGCTGTTGGTACTAAAATTTCTCTTAACAATTTTATTGCATATGTCATTGGTAAAAATGGTGAAACAATTTGGAATCCTTTGTCTATTGTTTCTACTGGGAATGTTCCTCCTGATGCCGCAAGTTGTAATACTAAAATTATAAGTGCCAAGAATTTACCTATATCTCCAAAGTTTTTAATTAAAAATTGGATAATACTCATAAATGCAATTCCTAATAAAATTGATGTTCCTAAGTATAATGCCATATTTTGAACTTCAAATCCTAATCCTATTTTTAATAATATACTTGTAATTAATCCTTCTAATGCACCAAGTACTAAATATATAACATTTTGTACTAATTTATTTTTAGTACTCATTCCAAATACTCCAAATCTTTCGTCATGGTCATAATACAATACCACATATGCCATTAGAGCTCCTACCCAAAGTCCTATACATAAGAATAATGGTGTAAATGCAATACCATATGAATCTACTTTACCATATGCATCTGTTTCAAATTTGACTGGTTCTTCTCCAAATTCATCAATTCCATCTAATGTTTTTAATTGTTCTTTTGTTTCTTCTAATCCTTCATCAATTGTATTTTTAAATGTTTCTACTCCAGAAACTAATTGGTTACTTCCATCATATGCAGTTTTGCTTCCTTCGTCTAAAGTTTTAAGTGCATTGTCTATTGTATTAGAACTTGAACTTAATGTTGCTAAACCTGAAGTTAAAGTATTTCCTCCTGTTAACAATGTGTTTGCTCCATTTGATAAAGTGTTAATTCCTGTATTTAATGATACAGTTCCTTGTTTTACTTGTACTAATGCTGTTTGCAATGTAGATATTCCTTGTGTTATTTTTGTTAAATTTTGTGTTCCACTAAGTAAACTTTGTGTTCCTGCATATAAACTATTTGATCCAGCTTTTATTTCGCTTCCGCTTTTTAATAATTCTGATGCTCCTGCTTTTAATGTATTGTCATTACTTTGCAATTTTTTCTTTCCAGCATTTATGCCTGCTTCATATTGTTTTAATCCACTAAATCCTTGATTCAATCCTTCTGCATTTTTAACTAATGCTTGTATGTTTGCGTCATTTGGATATTGTTTTGCAATTGCGTTAAGACTTGCTATAAATTCTGCTGTTTTATTTCCTAATCCATTAACAGATGCAAAATATCCATCGACATTTTTCAATAAACTTTCTGTTCCTTCTACATATGATGTTGTTCCTTTTGCTAAGCTATCTACACCTGGAACATATTTTTCTATACCATTATTTAAATTTTCTGCTCCAGAATTTAATTTTTCTACACCTGTTCCTAGGTCTGTTATTCCTTTACTTCCTTCTGAAGCTAACTCATTTGCTCCATTATTTATTTGAGATATTGCATTGTCTAAACTTTCACTTCCTGTTTTTAATGTGCTTACTCCATTAGAAACTTGTGATATTCCATTTTCTAGGTTTTGACTTCCTGTATATGCTGATTCTACACCATTATTAAATTCTTCATAACTACTACTTAATGTACCTGTTCCATCACTAATTTGTTTTATACCATCATTTAAACTTTCAGAACCTTCTAATATTGTGTTTGCTCCATTACTAATTTCTTGTAAGCTGTCTGGTACCTCATTTAGTTTGTCTGATAAATTTGCAATTATTTGTTTATCTACCTTTGATTGCAAACTTAATTGTATAGTTTTTACAGCACTATTTATAATTTGTGTTCCTAAATAATTTGTTGCTTGATTTGGACTATATGTTACTTTTGCAATTTGTTTGTCTTCTGTTGCTCCACTTTCTAAGCATTCTGTAAAATTTTCTGGAATTTGTATTTCGGCATAGTATTCTCCATTTTTCATACCTTCTTCTGCTGTTTCTTCTGATACTTCTTCTATTTTAAATGTATCACTGTCTTTTAAACTTTGTACAAATTCTTTACCTTGATTTTCGTCATCTTTACCTTTGTCTAAATTTACAACTGCTAGTTTCATATCACTTAAATTTCCATATGGATTCCAATATGATTTTAAATAAAAGAAGCTATATATCAATGGTATTAATAAAATGACTATAAAAATAATTGTTTTAAAAGCTTTACTGTTCTTAACAAAATCTTTCATTTTTATTTCTTCCTTTCTTAATCCTTTTTTAATCCTTTTCTTAATATTTCAGAAATTGTTTTTGCTAATGTTTGTTCATTTATTTCTTTTTCTTTAACATTCCACTCAAATATTAGAGCTATATACATTTTATAAATTAAGAATGTAGTTACATCTAAGTCAGAACATTCTATATAGCCATTTTCTTGAGCTTTTTGTAATTTATTTTTTATATAATTTTGGATTTTTGAATCTATTAAATTTAAGCTATTTACAATAACTGGGTTTTTTAACCATTCTGCTTCTCTTGCTATTATATTTAAAAAATCTTGGTTTTTTCTGTATTGTAATATTTCATATACTGCTTGATTTACTGTTTCAAAAAAATCTTGATTCTTTGCTTCAACTTTTTCAACTATTTCTTCCATATTTTTTATTTCTTCTTGTATAAAATATTGAAGCAATTCTTCTTTACTTCCAAAATACATATAAATTGTTTTTTTAGTTACACCAGCCTCTTTTGCAATTTCATCCATAGATACTTTTTTGAAACCAAATTGATGAAATAACTTTCTTGCAGATTCTATTACTTGATCCCTTTTCATTATGCATCAATCCCTTCTTATTAGTTAAGATGATATAGTTAATTATACTTATTTTACAGTGTTTTTGATATGTATTTATATAATTAGTATACCAGGTCACTATTTCAGTGTACTATCATTTTATTTTTTTGTCAATAACTTTTTTATATATTTTTATATTTTTTTAAAATTTATATTAATAAAATATTGAAATATTATTTTTTAAATTAATGAGAAATAATAAATTAAAAAAATTTTTTTTAGATTTTGCTGTTTTTATTAATCATTTATACCACTATTAAATTTTCAATTTTTTTATATTTTGAATCACCTATTCCACTTACATTTTGAATATCTTGAATCTTTTTAAATTTTCCATTTTGATTTCGATACTCTATAATTTTTAAAGCTGTTGATGGCCCAATACCTGGCAAAGTTTCAAGTTCTGTTTGACTTGCTGTATTAATATTCACTTTTTTATTGTTCTTTGTTTCCAATTTTTCTGTTATTGCTACATTTGTATTAGCGCTGTTATTATAAATTGTACTATTTTCATTATTTGTTTGTTTTTTCTCTTCTTCATTTGTTGGAATATATATTTTCATTCCATCTTCTAATTTTGATGCTAAATTTATATTTTTTATACTCGCATTATTTTTTAATCCACCTGCTTTTTCTATTGCATCTGTTACCCTACTATTTTCTTCAAATTCAAAAACTCCTTCTTTATTTATTGCTCCTGAAATATGTACAAAAATTTTTTCATTATAACCTTTTCTATCTTCTTTTATATTTTCATCGTTTTCTTCTTGTTCTTGCAAAATATTTTCTTCTTTTGGTTCTGCAATTACCAAATCATCTTTTGTATAATTATAATAAGCAATACCAGCTAAAATTATAACTATTGCTAGTATTACAACTTTTTTATTTATTTTTTTCATATATAACCTTCTTTCATAATATTGTTTTTTTTGTAAAAATAAGGTATCATAATTGTTAAGAAATTATAGGAGAAAGAAAATGAAACACAAACTTACTAATTTATGTATTTTAATAATTGTATTTATACTACTATTTATGAATAATCTTGAAATTTCATATGCAAATTCAAATAATAAACCTTCGATTGAATCAGAAGCTGCACTACTAATAGACAACAAAACAGGAAAAATTTTGTATGAAAAAAATGCAAGCAAAAAAATGTATCCAGCAAGCACAACAAAAATTATGACAGCTATTCTAACTTTAGAAAATTGCAATTTAAATGATATAATAACAGCTAGTTACAATGCAGTTCAATCTGTTCCAGAAGGTTACGCTAATGCAGAAATTCAGATAGGTGAACAATTATCTGTAAAACAACTTTTACAACTTCTTTTAGTTCATTCTGCAAATGATTCTGCAAATGTTTTAGCTGAACACGTAGGGGGATCTATTGAAAGTTTTGTATCTATGATGAATACAAAAGCTCATGAGTTAGGCCTTTCTAACACTCACTTTACAAATGCATTTGGTAAACAAGATTCAAATCATTACACAACAGCTCATGATCTTGCAACAATATTGCAATACTGTCTTAAAAATGATGATTTTAGACAATTAGCTGGTAGTGCTTCTTGCTCAATACCTGCTACTAATTTGCATTCTATTCGTCAATATTCTTCAACTAATGATTTAATAAATCCAAATAGTAATTTATATTACAAATATTTAACAACTGGAAAAACAGGATTTACTACGGAAGCTGGAGATTGCCTTGTTTCTTCCGCATATAAAAATGATTTAGAATTAATTTGCGTTATATTAGGTGGTAAAACTACAAATAATGTATCTACAAGATTTACTGAAACAAAAAAACTTTATGATTACGGATATAATAATTTTTCTGTTAATCAAATAGTTTCTAAAGATGATGTAATAATTCAAATTCAAGTTCAAAATGCTACAAAAGAAACACAAGATTTAAATTTAATTGCAGAATCATCAATTTCTGCTCTTGTACCAAATGAAATTTCTACAAATTCTATAACACCTGAAATAAACTTAAATGAAAATATTTCTGCAAAAATTGATGAGGGAACAATTCTTGGAACTGCTACATATAAAATAGATAATACTGAATATACAACAAATTTACTAGCTAGCCATGATGTTTTGGAATCTTTTTCAATTCCTTTTTCAATTTTAAATATTGGTATTATTGTTATTGCTTTATTAGCTACTTATTTAATATTTTTTCATAAATCAAAAAATTCTAAGTAACCGCTCTTTGTTAGTGCATGAAATTTGCTTTGCAAATTTCTGTGCATTGTTATTTTAATATTATAGGAATGTTTAACTTCCTATAATATTAAAAGGAGCACAATAAATTTATGCCCCTTTTTATTTATATTTTTTATTCATAATCTTTTCCAATTACAATTGTTATATCTACTTTACTTGAGCTTGATTCACTATTTGATATTTGTCCTACTCCTATAACATCTTTTATGTTTTTTAAGTAAGTTTCTTTTGCATCTTTTTTATTTATAATTGTTGTTTTTGATGTTACATTTGTAGCTCCTGTTCTTGTTACTTTATATCCAGCTCCCTCTAAGCTTTTAACAACTGTTTGAAGTTTTTTACTTTCTCCACTACCATTTAATACTTCTATTTTCATTTCTGATTTACTGCTACTACTACTGCTTGTTGTTGAATTTGTTGTTGTATTATTTTCGTTTTCACTATTTTCATCTGTTGTATTTTCTATGTCTCTATTGAAAAATATTTTTTCTATTAATTCTTTAGTTTCTTTTTTGTTTACTACATATATACTTACATTGTTTGTTGTTTTTAATGAAGGTACTGTCCCTGGTAATGTTGCTGTAATTATGTTTTCTGTATTAAACTCTACAATATATGGTATATAGTCTTTTGCTGTATTTATATCTATATTTGTTATTACATACTCGCTTGCAATATCTAATATTTGACCTAATTTGAAAATATTTTCTGGTTTTGCTGTTTGTTTTATAACTTGCATTACAAATTCTCTTTGTGTTCTCATTCTTCCAATGTCATTGTCTCCATATTCTGAAGGATATGATGTTCCATTGTTATTATGTCTGAAACGTACTAACTGTTCTGCCTTGTCTCCATCTAGCTTTTGTTCTCCTGCTTTTAAGTGAATGTGTAAGTTTTGTGATGTGTCATCATAGTTCATGTCAATTGGTACATCAAATGTAACTCCTCCTATGGCATCTACAAGTTTTATTAATGCTTCTGTTTTTACTACAACATAATATTCTATGTTTAAACCTGTAAGTTCATTAACAGCTGCTAATGTTTCATCTGGTCTGCTTTTTCTTCCATATAATGCATTTATTTTTTCATACGCTGTTGCCTTTGCTGTGTTTTTTCCAGTAAATGTGTCTCTTGGAATTGATAATAATGTTGCCTTTTGTGTATTTGGATTATATGATGCTACCATTATTGTATCTGTTAGTTCAGAACCAACTTCATCTGTACTTATTCCTAATATTAATGCTCTAAATTCACCTAAATTTTTCTTTGTGTTTTCATCATGTCCTACCATTGTTGCTAACATTCCTTGCATTCCACCACCATTTATATGGACTTTATATGCAAAAACACCTAATAATATTAGTAATATAGCAAATATTATTAGTAATACCTTTTTCCATGTTTTCATTTTTTTTCTTTTATTATTTTTTTTATTGTTTATTTGTTCATATTTTTTTTCTTTATTCATTTGTTTTTTCTCCAATATATTCACTCCCAAATATTCATATCCATAGTATAACAAAATTGTGCACAAATTGCAATATTTTTGATGGCTTTATCTAATTACTTTTAAAAATTATATTTAAAATGTTATTTTCATACATTGTTTTTCCTAAATATGATGTTTCAATATTTTGATATAAATCGTTTTCTGGTGCTATTTTTGCAAAAATACTTATTAATAATAATGCCATGTAAATTATAAGTAATCCTCTTAATACCCCATATATTAGTCCTCCTGCTTTGTTAAATTGTTCTATTATAGGCATTTTTGCAACAAAATTTGCTAATGCACTTACAAATCTTAGAGCTATTCTTACACATATTATTAAAATTAAAAATACTCCACCTTGAACAATATTTATTGAAAGCGTACGTGCTGTTTCAGGTAATATATTTTCTTTTGCTGAATCAACAACTTTATTACTAATTTCGTTTCCTGTGTTTTCTTCCATTATGTCATTTGATTTTTCATATATTGTATTTTCTAGCATTTCATCAATGAAAGTTGCATTAATAACAAAATTAGAAATTGGTTTATATAAAATAACTGTTACAAATACTGCAATAATAAATGATACTAAACCTAATGCTAATGATATTAACCCTTTTTTATATGCTGTAAATGTGGAAAAAGCTATAATAGCAATTATTATTAAATCTATTATTATGTTCATTATTAAATTCTCTCCTTTTTATTTAGTTTTTCGTTATAAATTTATAATTTCTATTTTATCTCTATAAATAATTCCAGAAATATTGTCTGAAACAACAATATTTGTTATTTCTTGATTAGCTATATATTTTTTTACTAACCAACCTTCTGTACTAATAAATTCTATTTCCGTACCTAAATTTAGAGCAATAATGTTTTCATATGTATAAACTTCTTTTGCTACTGAATCTGCTGTATATACTTTTGTATTTTTATTTTCAGTATTTACTATATTAACAACAGAATCTGCCGTAAATAGTCCAGATGATTTTTCTTCTATTGAGGCTATATTGTTATTTAGTTCAATTGATTGAAAAATTACTTTTTTGTCTGAATTGTTTACTAATTCTTTTTCTTCTCCATTTTCTATTATGCTTATTGAATCTGTATACATGCAAAGCAATTTATTTTTATCTTGATATTTTACATTTGTTATTAATTTATCACTTGCACTTTTTATATTATATTCTAAAGAATTAGTTGGATCTGAACTTGCTTTTTCTACAGACATTATTTTTATATTTGACTGAATTATTGTTCCAGATGTATCCACTTCTGCAATAGCTAAATGTTTATTATCATTTGAAATAGCTATATCTGTTGCTCTTGTTGATGAAAGATATGTTTTAAACATTGATTTTCCTTTTCCTTGAGGTTCGTATAATGCAATTACATTTTTATAACTTGAATCTGCTAAAACTACTGCTACATATCCATTTTTATTTACATGAATTTGTGAAATACTTCCCTCCACCTCAGTTTCCCATATAATTTCTTTATTTTCTATTAAATAAAGCTTTTTCCCTCCTTTTTCTGCAATAACTAAAAATCTATTTGATGAATTAAATATAGGATTAGAAACTTGAATTTCTAAGTCTTTTTCTTTATTTCCAGATGCATTATAAATAGAAAATTGATTTTTATTTAATATTCCGATGTATTTATGAAATGCATATATGTTTTCATTTTGATCTTCTTTTAGTTCAATTGAAACTGCATTATTTTGTAATACTTCTTTTCTTAAAATATTTTTGTCTATCCAATTTCTTGCATTCTCATTTTTTTTGTATATAATAAAAGTTGTTAAAATTAAAACTAAAATTATTATAATTACTATTGCTATTATTGCTTTTTTTTTATTAAACTTTTTTTCTTTTGGTTCTTTCCAATAATCTTTCATGTTTTATCACATTCTTTCTTATTTTATGTTTTTTATTCTACTATAAAAATGTTTAATTTTCAAGCTATTTGTTAAATATTACATAAATTTGAATTAATCCTAAATAACCAAAAATCGGATATAAAAAAGAAACTAAATTTGAAAAGCCAAATTTGCAAATTGCAATTGCAGTTATGCACATAATAATAGCAAAATGTGGATAACTTTTTTTATTTTTACATATATTTTGCAAAAAACTATTACCTAATGAAATTGATGTGGTAAAAATTGAACTCAAAATAATAAATCCATAAATATATTTTAAAAATAAAGAAATATGTGATACAACATAAACTGCAGGCATTTCTAATTTAGTAATATCAACATCTACTCTTACTAAAATAAAATATATTATAATAGACAATCCAAACATTACAATAGCACTTATTATTGAAATTTTTAATATTTCCTGTTTCTTATTGATCAATTGTTTTAAAGTTATTAAAACAGGAATTAGTAAAATGCTATTATAACTACTGTATAAAATTGCTTGAAATATAAAATTTGATGTATTTTTTGTAATTATATAATTATAAAGCTCAAATATTTTTACTTCTTTTAAGCTAATTACCCCTATAATAATTAAAAAAAATACCAATATTGGAACTAAAATTTCATTTATTTTTACAATTCCTTTCATATTTGTCATAAATACAATAAAACATATAAAACTTAAAATAAAACTTCCTATTTGACTATTAATTCCAAATTCTTGATTTACATATGCTCCAAATCCTGCAATCATTATAAAAAAAGATATTAAAATGAATGTATTTATCACAAAATTTATTGGTGTCTTAAATTTAACAAATATATAACCCAAAAAATCCTTATAATTATCTAGTTCATTTTCATTTACTATTTTTAGTGTTTTATATATAACTACACCCATAAATAAACAAGAAATTAAAATTCCAATTATCCCTTTTAATCCATGTGAAAAGAAAAATAAATATATTTCTTGACCAGAAGCAAATCCTGCTCCTATCATAGTTCCTATTATAACAAATACTACTTGCTTAATATTTTTTTCCATTATTTAAAAACCCCATAATATCTTATGAGGTTTTTTAAATGTTATTCTATTTTTTTCTTCTTCTTACTTGCCATACTATAATTCCTATTATAATAATTATTAATGGTACAGTAAATATTATTGTTTTTACAATTGTATCTTGTTGTTCTGTTGCTGTATATGTTACTGTTCCAGTATTTTTTCTTACTGAAATATCTTCTTCTCTATCTGATAAATATGCAATAGAGTTTAAAGCTAAGTCTTTATTGTATTCAAGTTGTATTAGTGCTAATTGTGAATTTCTGCTTAATGCTGTATCTGATACAAAATTATTTTCTCCATATATTACTAATTTAGATTCTACTTTTTCTTCACCAGTTTCATCATTTTTTTCTTTTATTGTTTTGTCTAATTCACTACCAATTATAAATGATCCTGTTTTTTCATCACTTGATGGTGACATTGAACTTTTTGTTAAATCTGTTCTAAAGAAAGCAGATTCACTTGTTAATAAATCTTTTTGTTCTACATTTAATGATTCTAAATTATCTGTATCTATATTTATTTTTGTAGCATTTGCTAATAATACACCTGTTGTATTTACTAAGTCTTTTGTTAATGTTGATGATTGTATATCTGGTTTTATTAAATTTGGATAATTACTTTCCATTTTGCTTGTGTCTGTTTCAATTATTATACCTTTTTCAAAAGGCTTTACTCCGTATAATGCAAGAATTTCATTTACATTTGGAAAGTTTTGTTCTTGTGTTACTGCTGAATTAAACCATAATATGTTTCTTCCAGAATTTATATATTCTTTTATTGCTTTTACTGCAACATCATCAAAATCTTTACTTGGTGTTGTAATTACTAATGTATCACAATCATCTGGGATTTTTCCAGTTGTTATTACATTAACTGTTTCAACTTCATTAACCTCATTTCCTAAAAATGCTTTTAAATATTGCATATTACTTCCTAATGTATAATCACTATATCCTTCTAAGAAGTATATTTTTGGAACCTTTTGGCTTACTACTGATATAATTGAACTTGTTAATTTTTTTTCTGCTATACTTATAGTTTCATATGTTGATGTGTCATATGTTACTAAATCACTTGATGTTAAAACTTTATATTTTTCACCAGATTCTACAATTATTCCTTGGACTCCACTTTCAATTCCATATTTATTCACTAAATCTGGTCTATTATTTGCATCAACTGCTTCCGCAGATATTTTTTCATTAGCTTTATTATATTGCTTTGCTAGTTCTAATGTAGAATCGTCTTCTGAATATCCTACAAAATATATTTTTACTTCTTGATCTACATCTTTTACTTTTTCTTTGCTTTCATCTGTTAATGTATATAACTTTTCTTGTGAAAAATCTATTGGCGTTAAATTCAATTTTTGCATTCCAATATTTATTAGTAAAAATACACATAATATTATTATTACTAATAGCACTGTTTCAGTTCTATCAACTATCCTATTTTTTTTCATTGATTCAATAAATTTGTTAGGTTTTTTCTCTTTTTTTATCTTTTCTTTTTTTAAGGCTTTATCCTTTTTCTCTTTTTTGCTATTTTCCTTTTTTAATGTTTTATCTTTTTTATTTTCTTTCAATTTTTTCCCTCCTCCTATCTTACACTTTTTCTTCTTTGCATAAATATTACTGTTAGTAATAAACAGCCAATTGTAAACGCTATAAATGTAACTGTGTCTGCAATATCAATTTGACCTGTTGGGAATTTTGAAAACATATTTATTAGTGAAAAATTCGTAAAACTATCACTAAAATTTGGTAAAAACCATATTAATATAAAGAATCCAGTTGTTAATACTCCAGCTATAATTTGGTTTTCCGTAATACTTGAAGCAAGTATTCCAAATGATATATATGACATAGCTAATAATAAAAATCCTAATAATGTTACTAGTGCTGTTGTAATATGAGGATTTCCAAAATAGCTTAGTATTCCAAAATACATAAAAGTACATAATTCTGTAATTACCACTATTGCTACTGCTGCTATAAATTTACCTAAAACAACTTTTGTTATATTTAAAGGTGAAGTTAGTAATAATTGCTCTGTTCCGTTTTTTCTTTCTTCAGCAATAGTTCTCATTGTAAGTATTGGTACAATAAATGTTAGTATTGTTGCTCCTGAATAAAATATATATTCAAAGTTTGTTCTTTTATTTTCAAAAACATCTACATAGAAAAATATACTAAACATTATTAAAAATAAACCTATAAAAACATATCCTATTGGAGAATAAAAATATGATTTAAATTCTTTTTTTATTACTGCCCACATTATTTATTACCTCCTTCTATTAATTTCATAAATGCATCTTCAAGTGTTATATCTGCTTTTTTCATTTCAAAAATTGTAATATTTTCTTTAGCAAATTCAGAAAATACTGCTTTACGTAAGTCTACATCTTTATTTGCTTCTATTACGTATTGTTTTGTTCCATCTTCATTTTCTTGTATTAGTTCTATCTTTTTAATTTCTGGTATTGTTTCTTTTACTTTTTCTATTTTATTTTCTTTGTCTTCAACTGTAATATATAAATTATTATTATTTGCAACTTTATTTTCTAGGTTTTCTGGTGTATCAATTGCTATGATCTTTCCTTTATTTATTATAATAACTTTATTACATATTTGACTTACTTCTGATAATATGTGAGAACTTAAAATTACTGTATGTGTTTTTCCAAGTTTTTTTATTAAATTCCTTATTTCCGTAATTTGTTTTGGATCAAGACCAACTGTTGGTTCATCTAATATTAAAATTTTAGGTTCTCCAACTAAAGCTCCTGCCATACTTACTCTTTGCTTATAACCTCTTGATAAATTTCTTATCAATTTTTTTTCTACATTTTTTAGTCCTGTTTCTTCAATAATTTTTTCTACTTTTTCTTTTCTTATTTTTCTTTCAACTTGTTTTATTTCAGCCATATATGTTACAAATTCTTTTACTGTTAAATCCATATATAACGGTACACCCTCTGGCATATAGCCTATTTCTTTTTTTGCCTTTTTAGGTTTTCTTGATAAATCATTGCCGTCTATAATGATTTCTCCTTTTGTTGGTTCAATAAAACCTGTTATCATATTCATTGTTGTACTTTTTCCTGCACCATTAGGTCCAAGCAAACCAATTATTTCGCCTTCATTTATTGTGAAGCTTATGTCATCTACGGCTACTGCTTTTCCATACTTTTTTGTAACATTTTTTACTTCAATCACAAAAAATTCCTCCTTTATTGTTCTTAATATCTTTGTTTTTAACATAGTATCATTTTATTTTTCTAAAGTAAAGTATTTCACAAAAAATTCACATATTATAGGACAAAAACGTAAATTAATAACATTAGCACTTATTATAATATTTTAAAGTTTGCGTCTTTGTATGTTTACGAACATTAAAAGTATCTTAGAAGTATGATACTTTTAAGATACTTTTATACTTTTTTTTATTTTTTCTAATTCTTTTTTGTCTATTTCCGCATATTTTATTATTTTTTCTTCACTTTCGTTTGCTTCTAACATTGCTATAACCATATTTCTTTTTGCTATATTTATTCCTTCGGTTTTTCCTTCGTTTATTCCTTGCATTCTTCCTTCATTTATGCCTTGCAATTTTCCCTCATTTATTCCCTGTAATTTACCTTCATTTATCCCCTGTTGTTTTCCTTCATTTGATGCTTTTATTTTCATCTCAAATAACATTTTTTGAAGTGGACTCATATCACTTTCCTCCTTTCTGTTATATAATTTTTTTAATAATTGTTTTACTTTATTTTTTCCAATAATAGGTTCTATAATATTTACTAATATTTCTTCTAATTTTTCTTTATCATCTTCGCTTGTTATTATAGTAATAATTTTATTCATTTGTTCTTCTAATTTTAAGGTTGTATTACATTTTTCAATTAGCATTATTATTGAAATCAGATTTTTGTTTTTTAATAATTCTTCGTTTGTATAGCTTTGTATTGAAATTAATTTGTATTTTAAATTAATTTTGTAATTTTTAAATTCGTCATTTTTTATTTGTTTTTCTGCAAAATTTGTTTTGGCATTCCATCTTTTTGTTCCAGTATAAATTACTATTGGTATAACAATTGGATATATTATTTGTTTTTTATATATTTTTTGCAATTCTATTTCTGTTTTTATAATTTCCCATACATATTCAAATATTCTTTTGGGCATTTCATAGTCAACACTGCTTTGATGTTCAATTAAAAAATATATTGGTTCATTTTTTAATTTATATACTATATCTGCTTGCCTTGATTTATAATTTTTGGTGATATAGTCCGTTTTGCATTGAATAATATCTTTTTCGTTTAGTGTTTTTTTTATTTTTAAGAATTGATTTAAAAATAAGGTTATTTCTTTTTTATTACACAATATATTTCTAAACATTTTGTCATGTTTTTTATCTATTTTAATTATTTCTTTTTCATGTTTATTGTTGTTTAGTTCATAACTTTCAGATTTTTCCTTTAGATATTGTAAATTTGCTTTTTTTATTTTTTTTAAACATTTTAAATAATCTTGATATTGTATTCTTTCCAACATTTTCCTCTTTTCTATATTATACTCTTTTTATTTGATTGTCAATTTTGATTTAATAGTAAAATCTTCGCTTTTCTTTTATTTTTTCAATATTTTTATGATTCTTGTTACTATTCATGTTTTATTATAATTTTACGGTAAAATTTAATATTATTTTGAATTTTTATGTTGTGAAAAGATTTCTACTTGATATTAAATTAATATTGATTTTATAATTTTATTTTGAATTTAAATTTAATTCATGAATTTTGAAATTGCAATTTTCCTTATTTTATTATTTTTTACAAAAATTGTCAATACTTTTTTAAAAATATTTCTTGACATTTATTTTTTTTTATGCTATTATTATAAATGTCTTTAAGAAATGGGTCAGTAGCTCAGCTGGATAGAGCACAGGCCTTCTAAGCCTGGGGTCGGGGGTTCGAGACCCTCCTGGCTCACCATATATAAAAAGTCATACAAGTATTGAAATATCAATATTTTGTATGACTCTTTTTTTGTAAAGTAATGCAATGAAATTAGTATCCTGAATAATAGTACTTTTTATCTGCCATATTAATAATATATTAGAAATAACACAAAAAGTATTGTGCATTAACTTGTTTTGTGTTATACTAATATTGTAAAAAATGGAGGACACGACCTATAGTGTCGATAAATAGGATAGGTTTAACAAATGGAGGACACGGCTTGCAGTGTCATAAAATAGGGCAAGCTAAAAAATGTATGTGGGGGCTTTCTTTTTAGATAGCCCTCATTTTTTATTATAGGAGGAATATATGCAAATTGAAAATGGAAAATTTTATTTTATAAACAATTCCTTTATTAAAAAATATGGATTACGCTACAATTTAATGGAAAATAAGGAAACTGGAGCTAAACGCCCTTGTTATTTTTGCTTTAAAGACCGTAAAAACGAACAAATAATATGGTTTGTTCCTATTTCTAAACAATATAAAAAATACTTATCTATTTATAAAAAGAAAAAGAATAAAATACATCGAGAACCACTAAACTTTGTATTTGGAATTGTCAAAGATGAACCAGCTGTATTTTTAATTCAGAATATGTTTCCGACAACAAAAAAATATATTATTGAAAAATATCAAGTTAGAAACAACGATGTAACAATTCCTATCCCTGTGCAAAAAGAAATTATTGATAAAGCTGAAAATGTATTGTTACTTGAAAAAGAAGGAATACAT
>CAKPHJ010000019.1 GCA_934157205.1 uncultured Clostridia bacterium | reverse complement strand
GTAGATAGGTTGGAGGTGTAAGTGTAGCAATACATTAAGCTGACCAATACTAATAAATCGAGGGCTTAACCACAATTAAAAAAAGCAATCGAACTAAAACGAACCAATAATCATCTATGTATTTTTGAGTGTGTTTAGCACTATAAAAAAATGAAAAAAATTCAAATAGTACTTGCAATATTATAAATTATAGTATATAATAGGAGCATGTAAAAAATAGTTATCAATTTTCTGGTGATTATTATATTTAGGGCTATACCTGTTCCCATTCCGAACACAGAAGTCAAGCCTAAATATGCCGAAAATACTTGTGGGTTACCCTGCTGGAAAGATAGGTTGTTGCCAGATTTAAATATATTCCTCTTTAGCTCAGTTGGTAGAGCGCTCGGCTGTTAACCGATAGGTCGTTGGTTCGAGTCCAACAAGAGGAGCCAAGCTTAAATGCAGAAAATCTCAAAACACTTATTTAAAAGCGTTTTGAGATTTTTTTACATAATAAGAGTTTAAACTTTTTAGAATATAAATAACGAAGTAATGAAATGGAGTTAAATAAATTCAAAATGGAAATTATAGGTGAAATATGTGAAATAATATATAAAAACGATATAAATAGTTATACTGTTGCAGAATTTGAAACTGATGAAGAATCTACCACCATAGTAGGATATCTTCCTTTTATAAATAAAGGTGATACCATAAAAGCAAGTGGAAAATATATAGAACACAAAGATTATGGAAGACAATTTAAAATTGATACATTTGAAAAAATATTACCACAAACATTAAGTTCTCTAGAAAAATATTTATCTAATGGTAGTATTAAAGGAATTGGACAAGCTATTGCTAAGAGAATAATAAAAAAATTTGGTGATGACACAATCAATATATTTAAATTTGAGCCAGAAAGATTAGCTGAAATCAGAGGAATATCTGTAAATAAAGCAAAAGAAATATCTGAAGATTTTATAAAAAATTGGGAAGTCTGGCAAATTGTTGGCTTTTTAGACAAATTTGGAATAGGTGTAGAACATGCTAAAAAAGTATTTGATTTATATGGAATGAAAGCTATAGAAGTAATTGAATCAAATCCATATTTATTAATAGATATAGCCAGAGGAGTTGACTTCAATCAAATTGATAAAATGGCTCTTAATTTAGGAATTAATACTAACAATATAAAAAGAATTGATAGTGGAATAAAATATGGTTTAATAAGAGCAACATATAATGGTAATTCATGTGTTTTAAAAGAAAATTTAATAGAATTTGTTGGAAATTTATTAAATGTAAATTCAGAAAATATAGAAGATGGGTTAATAGATTTAAAAGCAAAAGAAGAAATTGTAATTGAAAAACGTGAAAACTATGAATTTGTTTATTTATATTATTTTTATAAAACTGAAGAGGAAATTTCTTTAAGATTAAAAAAACTACAAAGTGCACCTAATATGAAAAAAATAAATAGTATAGAGCATTTATTAAAAAATATAGAAGAAAATTCGAATATTGTATTATCTGAAAAACAGAAAGAGGCTATTAAACTCGTAAATGGAAATAATGTATCTATAATTACAGGAGGTCCAGGTACAGGGAAAACAACTATTATAAAAACTATAATAGATATATATGAAAAAAAAGGGAAAAAAGTTGTATTAGCAGCTCCAACAGGTAGAGCAGCTAAAAGAATGACTGAAACTACGGGAAGAGAGGCATCTACATTACATAGATTATTAGAAATTGGAAAAATTGATGATGACAATTTATTTAAAAATGTCTTAGATTATGAAGGGGCTCCAATAGACGGAGATGTTATTATAATAGATGAAATGTCTATGGTTGATATGTTTCTTATTAATTATTTATTAAAATCTATATATCAAGGAACAAAACTTGTTTTAGTAGGTGATGAAGATCAATTGGCATCTGTTGGTCCAGGAAGTGTTTTAAAAGATCTTATACATTCAAATGTAATAACAACAATACACTTAGATAAAATTTTCAGACAAGCTGCAGAAAGTAAAATTGTTCTAAATGCACATAGAGTAAATAGTGGTGAAAGCTTTATTGCAAAAGATTCTGAAGAAATAGATAGTAATACAAAAAATGATTTCTTTTTTATTAAAGAAAAAAATCAAGAAAAAATATTAAATCAAGTAATTTCTTTATGTACAGGTAGACTAAAAAAATATGGGAATTTTGATTTTATTCAAAATATCCAGGTTTTATCTCCAACGAAAAAAGGAATACTTGGAACAAAAGAAATTAACAAAGTATTGCAAAGTTTTTTAAACCCTGGTGATGAAAATTTGCCAGAAAAATCAATTATGGGAGTTGTATATAGAATTGGTGACAGAGTTATGCAAATAAAAAACAATTACGATATATACTGGGAAAAAGAAGTTTATGGAAAAAAAGAAATAGGAAATGGAGTTTTTAATGGTGAAATTGGTATAATAACTAAAATAAATCAAATAGACAAAAATTTAGAAATAAAATTTGATGATGAAAAAAAGGCAATATACGAATTTTCAGATTTAGATCAAATAGAGCACAGTTATTGTATTACAATACATAAAGCACAACGGTAGTGAATTTGATGTTGTTATAATGGTAGCACCAGAATCATCTCCAATGCTTTTAACAAGAAATTTATTATATACAGGAATTACAAGAGCAAAAAAAATGTTAATAATTATAGGAAATGAAAACATAGTTAATTTTATGATAAACAATGTAGATAGTAAAAAAAGAAATACAGGTTTAGAATACAAATTAAAAAATTGACAATTAATTAGGAGGAAATTTGTATAACATATTAGACTTAATTTATCCACCAACGTGTGGCATATGTGGCAAAATTGATTCATATTTTTTATGTAAGAAATGTGAATTAATTTTAAAGGAACAAGCAAAATTTGAAGATGAATTAAATCAAGATATTAATAAATATTATAACAGACATTTATATATTTTTGAGTATAGCGGAATAATAAGAAAGTTATTAATAGACTATAAATTTAATGAAAAATCTTATTTATACAAAACATTTTCAATATTTTTACTGAAAAATACGAAATTCTTTAAATTACTTAAATCTTATGATACAATCATACCAGTTCCAATAAGTAGTAAAAGAAAAAAAGAAAGAGGATATAATCAAAGTTTTTTAATTGCAAAAAGTATATCAAAAAAGCTTAAAGTAGAAAATAATACAGACTTAATAAAAAATAAAGATATTGTAGAACAAAGTAAGTTAAACAAAAAACAAAGAGAACAAAATATAAAAGGAGCATATTCATTAAAAAATATTAAAAATTTAAATAAAAAAAAGATAATATTATTAGATGATATATATACAACAGGAAATACAGTAAATGAATGTTGTAAAGTTTTACAACAAGCAAAACCAGCAGAAATTTCAATTTTAACACTTGCAAAAGATTAAAAACAATATATTGTTTTTGAAAGGGATGAAGTAAATGGAAGAATTAGTTGAAAGTATACTAGATTATATAAGATCAGATTATACAGATTATGCCGTTATGTTAAATGGAGAATGGGGTTCTGGAAAAACTCATTTTTGGAATAATAAAATAAAAAACAAGATAGAATCAATGCAATTAAATGGAAAAAAATATACAACAATTTATATGTCTTTATACGGAATTTCTAACTTAGATGATATAAGTAAAAAAATTTTTATAGAAACAACACAGCTTATGGATAAAAACTTAAGAAAGTTTATGCATTCACATGGTCAAACAACAATTCCAGAATATGCAAAAACAGGAATTGATATGGCAAATTTTTTTGGAGTAACACAAAATGGAGATAAACTTGATTATTCTAAGTTTTTTTCTACAGATGATAAAGTTCTATGCTTTGATGATTTAGAAAGAGCAAATGTTGATGTTATAGATATATTAGGATATATAAATAATTTTGTAGAGCATGATCACATAAAAACTATAATAATTTGTAATGAAAAAGAACTATCAAATAAACTAAAAAGTTCAAATTTAGAAATGAAAACATTTATAGCTACATATCTGTTGGACAAACAAGAAGAACTAAACAAGAATGATAAACCAATGGTTGAAAAAATTCAAGAAAAAATAGAACATGTTTTTGATAAAGCAAATGATTATGAAAGAATTAAAGAAAAACTAATTGGAGAAACTTTTGAATATGCTCCAAAATTTGACTATATAATCAATGGAATATTAATGAGATATGAAAATCATCCAGAATTAATTAAATTTTTAAGACAAAATACAAATTTAATAATTTCTACATTTAATAGAAGCGGGACTAGAAATTTAAGAATATTAAAACATGCAATTGATGCTTTTAAGAAAGTTTTTGAAATGGTCAATGAATCATATCCAAATACAAATAATAGAATAATGCAAACAATGTTAATTTTTACAATTGCAGTTTCATTTGAAATAAAAGCTGGAAAAATTACTAAAGAAAAATTTGTTAACATTAAAGATAATGAAGAATATAAATCTATATTAGTTTCTTCTAGAATTTTAATGGATAATAGACAATTTTACATAAAAGAATTTGACAATAATTATTACTATAATTTTAAATCTGAATATCGTTTTTTTAAATTTATAGAATATTATGTTAGAACACGTATATTTGATATGAAATTATTTAAAGAAAACATGGAAGTAATCAGAAATACTGTAGATACTGGAAATTTTCCAGCTTATAAAAGAATACTTACAGAGGAATATTGGAAAATTCCAGATGATAAATTTAATGGTATTATAGAAGAAATAATACAAGATGTAAAAAATGGAAACATAAAACTTATAGATATTGTAAAATTGTATGCATATTTTAGTTATTTTGCAAAAAGAAATTTAATTAATTATGATATAAAAACATTAAAAACAATATTTTGCAATGGGATGAATATTTCATCATTAAAATCTAAGTATTGCAAAAATGTTAATGAAGAACTTGGAAAAATTGCTATTGCAGAAATAGAAAAAGATATGGAATCAATTTTAATACATTTTAATACATTAAATGAACAATTATTAGAAAAGGAATATAGAGAAAAAGCAGATGAAATAATGAAATGTATACCAGAGAGAATGGAACAATTTTACGAAAAGTTTGACAAAGAATGTATGCAAATTCCAATTTTTAAATATTATGATGCATTTCAATTGTTACAAAGAATAACATGTGCTAATAATGAAGATATTGTTTTAATAAAAGAAAAATTAATAGATAGGGCAAATAAATTTTCGAAAGAAATAGAACCTGAAATGCAAAACATAAAAAAATTAAAACAATTAATTGAAGATTATACAAATGGAAAAGAAGCATCTATAAAAATAGTTTTATTAAAAGAATTTTCAAAAGAATTAAAATATATTTTAGATAAATATAATAAATAATAAAAATTTGATGTAAATTGAATATTTTCTTCCTTATTTGAAATAATAAAAGTAGACATAAATTATAAAAGGAGGAAAATTATGAAAGCAACAGGTGTTGTAAGAAGAATAGATGACTTAGGTAGAGTAGTTATTCCAAAAGAAATAAGAAAAACATTAAGAATAAAAGAAGGAGACCCTTTAGAAATATTTACAGACAGAGAAGGGCAAGTAATATTAAAAAAATATTCTCCAATAGGAGAGCTTTCAGAGTTTGCGGCAGGTTATGCAGAAACATTATCAAAAACTACAGGACATATTGCTTGTATAACTGACAAAGACACAATAATAGCAGTTTCAGGAGGGTCAAAAAAAGAGTTTCTAGAACAAGATATTAGTAAAGAATTAGAACAATTAATGGAAGATAAAGAGGTTTATACAAGTAAAGAAAATAGTGATATTGCTATGCCAATAACCAAAAATGACAATAAAGAAAGACAATATAATGCACAGGTTGTGTATCCAATAGTTTCAAATGGAGATACAATAGGTACTGTTATATTGATTTCAAAAGAGGCAAATCAAAAAATGAATGATGTAGAAAAAAAGGTAGCTCAATCTGCAGCAACTTTTTTAGGAAGCCAAATGGAAATTTAAGATACTTTACTCCAAACGAAATGGGACTAGCTATTGCAAGTCTCATTTTTCATATACCAGGAAAGTTACGAAACATTCTTAATATATAAAACTACATTGCACATAAAATTTATGGAATAAATTTTCGTACACGAACAAATTTACTGAAAATTTCAAATTTTTGAGTGTGATAAAAAGTAGAGTTGATACTGAAAATTGAAAATTCTCAGATTTATTCTTTAAGTTCAAAACGCTTGATTTTTTATTAAATGTGAAGTATAATTTATAAGGGTTAAAGCAATAAAGAAAAGAGGAATAAAAAATGAAAGCAATAGAAATTAGAAATAAATATTTAAATTTTTTTAAAGAACACGGACATAAAATAGTTCCATCTGCATCACTTATACCAGAAAATGATCCATCAGTATTATTTACAACAGCTGGAATGCAACCATTAGTCCCATATTTATTAGGTGAAAAACATCCAGAAGGAACTCGTATTTGTGATTATCAAAAATGTGTTAGAACAAATGATATAGATGAAGTAGGGGATAACAGACATTTAACTTATTTTGAAATGCTAGGAAATTGGTCATTAGGAGATTATTTTAAAGAAGAATCAATAGCAATGAGTTATGAGTTTTTAACAAAAGAACTTGGAATTCCAAAAGAAAAATTATCTGTTACATGTTTTAAAGGTGATGAAGATTGTCCAAAAGACGAAGTTTCAGCTAATGCGTGGAAAAAAGCAGGAATACCAGAAAATAAAATTTTCTATTATGGAAAAGAAGACAATTGGTGGATTGCTGGTGAAGAAGGACCATGTGGACCAGATACAGAAATGTTTTATGATACAGGTAAACCAGCATGTGGACCAAACTGCCAACCTTCATGTGATTGCGGAAAATATGTAGAAATTTGGAATAATGTATTTATGGAATATTTCAAAGATAAAAAAGGATATAGTAAATTAAAACAAAAAAATGTAGATACAGGCTTAGGTTTAGAAAGAATGGCTATGTTATTGCAAGGAAAAGAAACACCTTTTGATACAGAACTATTTGAACCAATAATGAAAAAACTTGAAGAAATACAAAAAGTAGATATAATAGAAAGTAGAAGAATTATTGCAGAGCATTTACGTTCAAGCATGATGATAATATCAGATGGTGGTAAACCAAGCAATATAGATAGAGGCTATGTTTTAAGAAGACTTATAAGAAGAATGATAAGACATTTAAATAAATTACAAATAAATTTAGATGAAATATCAACATTAATTGACATAAACATAGAAACTTTAAAAGAAATGTATCCAGAATTAGAAAAAAATAGAGAAAATATAAAATCTGTTATAATTGAAGAAAAAAACAAATTTGTAAAAACATTGTCAAAAGGTGAAAAAGAATTTGAAAAAGAAATTCAAAAAATTCAAGGAAATATTATTTCAGGCGAAGTAGCATTTAAATTATACGATACATATGGATTTCCGCCAGAAGTAACAAAAGAACTAGCAATGGAAAATGGTTATGAGGTTGATTTAAAAGCATTTGAAGAATTATTTAAAAAACACCAAGAAAAGTCTAGAGCTGGTTCAGAACAAAAATTTAAAGGTGGGCTTGCAGAACAAAACGAAAAAACAATAGCATATCATACTGCAACACATCTATTAAATGCAGCTTTAAAACAAGTTATAGGAAAAGATGCACATCAAAAAGGTTCAAACATTACAGTGGACAGAATGAGATTTGACTTTAATTGTGATCATAAACTTACAGAAGAAGAAAAAGAAAAAATAGAAGAATTAGTAAATAAATGGATACAACAAGGTTTACCTGTTATAAAACAAGAAATGAAAAAAGAAGAAGCAATAAAATCAGGTGCAGAATGTATGTTTATTGAAAAATATCCTGATATTGTAACAGTATATACAATAGGAGATGTTTCAAAAGAGTTATGTGGAGGCCCTCATGTAAACAATACAAAGGAACTTGGAAAATTTAAAATAAAAAAAGAAGAATCAAGTTCTGCAGGTGTAAGAAGAATAAAAGCAGTTCTTTTATAAAAATATAGTTTACTATATTTTTTAGTACATTAAATTATTTTAGAATTTAAAACTTAAGAACAAATAAGAAAAATTAAAAAAATTTCTTTTAAAAGAATGGAGATAAAAATGGAAGATTGTTTATTTTGTAAAATAATTAAAGGTGAAATTCCTTCTAAAAAAGTATATGAAGACGAAGAAATATTAGCATTTTATGATATTAATCCAATACAGCCAATTCATATATTAGTAATACCTAAAAAACATATTGAATCTTTAGCATATTTAAAAGAAGAGGATGAAGCCATTATAGGAAAAATATATACAGTTATAAATAAAATAGCTGATGAAATGGGATTTAAACAAAACGGATATAGAGTAGTAACAAATTGTGGTAAAGATGCTGGCCAAGAGGTAATGCATTTACATTTTCATGTATTAGCAGGAGCAAAAATGAGTAACATTTAATAAAAGTATACACAATTACAAAAATATGTGCTATAATTTATATAAGTGGTTTAATATAAAATTATGGAGGTAAAATATGTTTGAAAGTAAATATAGTAAAGTCTTAACAGTTATATTAATAATAGTAATTATTGCTATAGTTGGATTACTTGCATTTTTAGGTTATGACTATTACGAAAAATATATAATTAGTAAAGACACATCAAGTTTTGTAGACAATTTCCAAGGAGAAGTTTCAAATGATGGAAATACAACAGAAAATACAACTGGAAATACGGAAAATCCATTAGATAAATTAAATGATGCAAACACAACAACATCATCATCTTCAAAACCAATGTATAAAGGTTTTGGAGTGTTAGGAACTATGGAAATACCAGCAACTAATTTTAAATACCCAATATTAGAAAAGGTTACAAAAAAATCTATAGAAACAGCAGTTGCATTTTTATATGGTGCAGGAGTAAATCAACCAGGAAATACAGTAATAGTTGGTCATAACTATAGAAATGGTTTGTTTTTCTCAAATAATAAAAAGCTAAACAATGGAGATAAAATTTATATAACAGACAATGATGGAAAACAAATGACATATACAATATATAATAAATTTGAAACAACACCTGAAGATACATCTTTTTATCAAAGAGATACAGGAGGAAAACCAGAAGTTACATTATCAACATGTACAGATGATAGCAAGGCAAGAATTATAATATTTGCAAAAGCAGAATAAAATAAAAATAGGGCATATAAATTTTTTTAAAATTCAAAAAAATTCTATATGCCCCTTTTGTTTTTTTACAAAATCATGTATAATAGTAACAAAAATGAAAAGCCAAGAGGTGCATTTTAAATGAACAAAAAACAAGCGCAAGAAAGAATTAGAGAATTACGAAAAAAAGCTGAGTATCATGCAAAAAAATACTATGATGAAGACAAACCAGAAATATCAGATTTTGAATATGATATGTTAATGTTAGAATTACGCAACTTAGAAAAAGAATATCCTGAATTTCAATCAAAAGAATCATTAACTCAAAAAGTTGGAGGCCATGTAAAAGAAGGTTTTGAAAAGATAACACATGAAGTACCATTACAGAGTTTACAAGATGTATTTAGTATTGAAGAAGTAATAGAATATATAGAAAAAATAGAACAAAAAGCCAAAGAAAATAATATAGAAGATATGAAATATGTTGTAGAAACAAAAATTGATGGATTATCTGCAGCTTTAGAATACAAAGATGGAAAATTTATTAGAGGAGCAACAAGAGGAAATGGTTTAGTTGGTGAAGATGTTACAAACAATTTAAAAACAATAAAAACTATTCCAATGGAATTAAAAGAAAAAATAAATATAACAGTCAGAGGAGAAGTTTTTATAGCAAAAGAAGATTTCGAGAAAATGAATCAAGAAAGAGAAGAAAACGAAGAAGAATTATTTGCAAATGCAAGAAATGCTGCTGCAGGATCTTTAAGACAATTAGACAGCAAAATAACAAAAAAAAGGCCATTAAATATTTACATTTTTAACGTACAAAAAATTGAAGGTGAAAATTTCAATTCACATTTTGAAGAACTAAATTATTTAGAAAAAATAGGATTTAATGTAAATCCAGTTCGTATATATTGTAAATCAATAGAAGATATAAAAAATGCTATAAATAAAATTGGTGAGCAAAGAGAACAGCTAACATTTGGAATAGATGGAGCAGTTATTAAGGTAGATAATTTAAAATTCAGAGAAATTTTAGGTTCAACAGCAAAAACTCCAAGATGGGCTATTGCGTATAAATATCCACCAGAAAAGAAGCAAACAATTTTAAAAGATATTGTTTGTCAAGTTCGGAAGAACAGGTGTTATAACTCCTATGGCTATATTAGAACCAGTTAAAGTGGCAGGTTCCACTATTTCAAAAACAACTCTTCATAATGAAGATTTTATAAAAGAAAAAAATTTAAAAATAGGGGACACTGTTGTAATTCAAAAAGCAGGTGATGTTATTCCAGAAATAGTAGAAGTAAAAATTGAAAAACGTACTGGAAAAGAAAAAGAGTTTGAAATGCCGAAAAAATGCCCAGTGTGTGGAGCTGAAACAATAAGAGAAGAAGGAGAAGCGGCAGTTAGATGTACTGGAATAGAATGTCCAGCAAAGTTATTTAGAAATTTAGTTCATTTTGTTTCAAGAGAAGCTATGAATATAGAAGGTCTTGGAGAAAATATTATAGGTCAATTATTAGAAAAGAAACTTATTCAAAACATATCAGATATTTATACACTTAAATTTGAAGATATAGCGTCTTTAAAGAAGAATGGAACAAAATTTGCACAAAATTTAATAAATAGTATAAACAATAGCAAAGAAAATGATCTATATAGGCTTTTAACTGCTCTTGGAATTAGGCATGTAGGTGCAAAAAGTGCAAAAGTTTTAGCTAGAAAATATAAAACATTAGAAAATTTATCAAATGCAAAATTTGATGATTTAAGTCAAATAAATGATATAGGAGAAATAGTAGCCAATAGCATATTAGAGTTTTTTTCACAAGAGCAAACTAAAGATTTAATAAAAAAATTAGAAGAAGCAGGAGTTAATACAATATGTAAGGAAGAGAATATAGAAGATAACAGATTTGAAGGAAAAACATTTGTCCTTACAGGAAGTTTAGAAAATTATACAAGAGGTGAAGCAACAAATATTATAGAAAAATTTGGAGGGAAAACCTCATCAACCGTATCTAAAAAGACTGATTATGTTTTAGCAGGAGAAGAAGCGGGAAGTAAACTTACAAAGGCAGAAAAATTAGGCATTAAAATTATAAATGAGCAAGAATTTACAGAAATGGTAAAATAACTTTATAATAATTATGAAAGGAAGAGATAGATGGAAAATTATACATTTGAAAAAATGTGGTTAGATTTAAAAAATGGATATCAAATTTACTACACATATGTAGGAAACAGATATATGATATTTAAAACAGCTGAAAATTGTTATACTCAAAAATTATTATCAGAACACAAGAAAAATCCACAACCTAAAATGTTAATGTTAACATTAAAAAGAGTAAGAGAAATGTTTCCTCATATGGAAAATATTGAATATAAAGTTGGAACAATAGATTAAAAATCGAAAGGAAGATATAAATGAGTAAAGAAGAAATATTAGACAATAAATATGAACCAAAGAATTTTGAAACAGCAATATATCAAGAATGGGAACAAAGAGGTTATTTTAAACCAAGTATGGACGAGAAAAAAGAACCATATTGTATAATGATGCCACCACCAAATGTAACTGGAAAATTACACATGGGACATGCTTTAGATGGAACAATTCAAGATGTATTAATCAGATACAAAAGAATGCAAGGATATGATTGTTTATGGCTTCCAGGAACAGATCATGCTGCAATTTCAACAGAAATGAAAGTTGTACAAAAATTAAAAGAAGAAGGTAAAACTAAACAAGAAATTGGAAGAGAAAATTTTTTAAACGAAGCATGGGATTGGACGCATAAATATGGAGGAATAATTCAAGAGCAACAAAGAAAAATAGGATGTTCATGTGACTGGGAAAAAAATAGATTTACATTAGATAAAGGAATGAGTGAAGCTGTTTTAGAACAGTTTGTTAAATTATATAAAAAAGGTTTAATATATAAAGGAACAAGAATGGTAAATTATTGTCCAAGTTGTAAAACTTCTATTTCTGATGCAGAAGTTGAATACAAAGAAGAACAATCACATTTATGGCATATAAAATATGAAATAGTTGGAGAAAAGGGAAAATATATAGAAGTGGCAACAACAAGACCTGAAACAATGCTTGGAGATACAGCTGTTGCAGTACATCCAGAAGATGAAAGATATAAAAATCTAGTAGGTAAAAAATGTATTTTACCAATAATGAATAAAGAAATTCCAATTATAGCTGATGAATTTGTTGAAAAAGATTTTGGAACAGGCTGTGTTAAAATAACTCCAGCACATGATATGAACGATTATCAAGCAGGGTTAAGACATAATTTAGAGATTATAGAAGTTTTTGATGAAAATTACAAAATGGGAAATTTAATTCCAGAACTTAAAGGAATGGATTTAATAGAAGCAAGGAAAAAGATTGTAGAAAAGTTAGAAGAATTAGGAAATTTAGTAAGAACTGAAGATTATGTTCATAATGTTGCAAAATGTGAAAGATGTAAAAGCACAATAGAACCAAAAGTTTCAGAGCAATGGTTTGTAAATATGAAAGATTTAGCAAAAAGAGCTGCAACAGCAGTTAGAAACGAAGAAACTAATTTTATTCCTAAAAGATATGAAAAACAATATTTTCATTGGTTAGATAACATTCAAGATTGGTGTATATCACGTCAATTGTGGTGGGGCCATAGAATTCCTGCATATTATTGTGAAGAATGTGGACATATAAATGTTTCAAAATCTGAAGTAACAAAATGTGAAAAATGCGGAGGAAATAAAATAAAACAAGATGAGGACACATTAGATACATGGTTTAGTTCAGCGTTATGGCCATTTTCTACATTAGGCTGGCCAAATACAGAAAATGAAGACTTTAAAAGATTTTATCCAACAAATGTATTAGTTACTGGTTTTGATATTATAACATTTTGGGTTTCTAGAATGATGACACAAGCACTTGAATTTACAGGAGAAGTACCATTTAAAGATGTATTAATACATGGAATTATAAGAGATAGCCAAGGTAGAAAAATGTCAAAAACTTTAGGAAATGGAATAGATCCATTAGAAGTTATTGATGAATATGGTGCAGATAGTTTAAGATTTTCTGTATTATCAGGAACTACAATGGGAAATGACATAAAATATATGCCAGAGAAATTAGATGCAGCAAAGAACTTTGCAAATAAAATATGGAATGCTTCAAAATTTGTAATAATGAATTTAAAAGATTACAATGAAAAACCTAATGAAATAAAATTAAAAGTAGAAGATAAATGGATTTTATCTAAATTAAATAATTTAATTAAAGATACATGTGTTAATATAGATAATTATAATTTAGGAGTAGCATTAGATAATATTTATGATTTTATTTGGAATGAATTTTGTGATTGGTATATTGAAATTGTAAAAACAAGATTATATGATACAACAAATGAAACTAGACAAACAGCTCAATATATTTTAAACAAAGTTTTAGAAAGTGCTCTTAAATTACTACATCCATTTATGCCATTTATAACAGAAAAAATATATAGATGTTTACCAAATTCAGATGAAAGTATTATGATAAGTGATTATCCGAAATATGATGGAAACCAAAAATATGATGAAGAAGAAAAATATATTGAAGAAATAAAAAAAGTAATAACTCAAATAAGAAATGTTAGAGCAAATATGAATGTACATCCATCTAAAAAATCAAAATTGATTATAGTAACAAAAATATATGAAAAGCAAATAGAAGAATCAATAGATTTTCTTCAAAAATTAGGATTTTCAGATGAAATAATAGTCCAAAGTAGTAAAGAAAATATTCCTGAAAATACTATAACAATATTAGCTTCCAACATTGAAATTTATATACCATTTGACGAATTAGTAAATATAAAAGAAGAAATAGAAAGACTTGAAAAAGAAAAAGAAAAACTAATATCAGAAATCGAAAGAGCAAATGGAATGTTAAAAAATGAAGGATTTATAAAAAAAGCACCACAAGCTAAAGTTCAAGAAGTAAAAGATAAAAAAGAAAAATATGAAGAAAACTTAAAAAATGTAAATGAAAGAATAGAACAACTTAAATGAGGAGAAGTATAAAATGGCCCAAATTATAGATGGAAAAAAATTAGCAAAAAAAATAAGAAGTAAATTAAAAATAGAATCAGCTAATTTAAAAGAAAATGGAATAATACCCAAATTAGCAGTTATTATGGTTGGAAATAATCAAGCATCAAAAGTTTATGTAAAAAACAAAAGTAAAGCTTGTAGTGAAATTGGAATAGAATATGAAGAATATATTTTAGAAGAAAATACTAAACAAGAGGATTTAATAAATTTAATAAAAAAACTAAATAATGACAAAACTGTAAATGGAATATTATTGCAAAGTCCAATACCAAATCATTTAAACATGAATGATGCAATAAAAGAGATATCATATAAAAAAGATGTAGATGGCTTTACTCCAACAAGTGTTGGAAAATTAGCGATGGGAGAAGATACATTTATTTCATGTACACCATATGGAATAATAAAAATGTTAGAAGAATACAATATAAATTTACTTGGAAAAAATGTTGTAATTTTAGGAAGAAGTAATATTGTTGGAAAACCACTAATTCAATGCTGCTTAAATAAAAATGCAACAGTAACTATTTGTCATTCAAAAACAGTAAATTTAAGTGAATATACAAAAAAAGCAGACATTTTAATTTCAGCAATAGGCAAGCCAAAATTTGTAACAAAAGATATGATAAAAGAAAATGCAGTAGTTATTGATGTAGGAATAAATAGAGATGAGAACAATAAAATAGTGGGTGATGTTGATTTTAATGAAGTTGTACAAATTGCTAGTTATATTACTCCTGTTCCAGGAGGAGTTGGACCAATGACAATTGCAATGCTTATGAATAATGTTATAAAAGCAGCAAAAGAACAAAATTAAATACAAAAATAGGGCATTAATAATAATGCTCTATTTTTGTATTTATTAATGAAGTCATACTTATATTTTAATATTATATAAAAGCTATAATTGTCTTTATAACTACTTTTGTTTTATACACAAAAATTCAAGAATGGAGAGAAACATTAATAATGAAAAATTTAGAAAATAAAAAATATTGGGTTTGGTTTTCTTTAATAAAACATTTAGGTATAAAGAGAAAACAACAATTACTAAATAAATATAAAAATCCAAAAAATATTTATAAATTAAGCAAAGAAGAACTAATACAAAACTTTAATATTGGAGAAAATATAGCAAACAATATAGTTGATAAAAGTTCAAAAAATGTATTAAAAAATCATATAAAATATATGGAAAAAAACAATATAAATATAATATCAGTAAATGATAAAGAGTATCCACAATATTTGAAACAAATATATGATTATCCTATAAGTTTATATATAAAAGGAAATATGAATATATTAAATGAAAAATCTATAGCAATAATCGGTTGCAGAAATGCAACAGAGTATGGAAAGAAATCTGCAGAATATTTTTCATATAATTTAGCTAAAAATAATATTAACATAGTAAGTGGATTAGCAAGAGGAATTGATAGTTTTGCACATATTGGAGCTTTAGCAGCAAATGGAAAAACTATTGCAGTTGTAGGAAATGGTTTGGATATGATATATCCTAAAGAAAATGAACAGTTGCAAAAAAAAATAATAGCATTAGGAGGCTCAATTATTTCAGAATATCCATTAGGTACAAAGCCAGAAAAAATGAATTTCCCAGCTAGAAATAGAATAATAAGTGGACTATGTGAAAAAATTCTTGTGATTGAAGCAAAAGAGAGAAGCGGAACGATGTTAACTGTTGATTTTGCATTAGAACAAGGAAGAGAAGTTTATGCCGTTCCACGGAAATATCAATTCTATTAATTCAGTAGGCACGAATCATTTAATAAAATGTGGTGCAAATATAGCAATGAATTATTTGGATTTAAGTTTGTAAATAGGTGAAAATATAAATACAATTTTGTAGAATAATGTAAGTTGTAAAAGTTATTTTTAGTTTAAAAAAATATAATATAAAAGTATTGAGATTTTTACAATTAAATGCTATAGTAGAATAAAATTAGATTAGAAAATTTTTTAGGGGATAATTGAAGATGAAAAATAAATGTAAAAAATCAAATGAAAATTATCAATATACACAAAATAATAAAGGTATAACGTTAATAGCACTAATATTAACAATTATTGTACTTTTAATTTTATCAATTGTAACAATTAATGTATTAATAGGAGACAATGGAATAATAAATAAGGCTAACAGTTCAAATGTTGAAACAGAACAAAAAGGAGAAAAAGAACTAATAGAACTTGCCGTATATGAAGCAAAAATTAATGGAAACAATGTTCTAAACAAACAAAGAATAAAAGATGCTGTAAGAAATAGTGAATTAATAAAAAATAGTGAAATAACGGGAGGAATTAAAGGACCATGGACTGTTAAAGGTGTTCATAATACATATTTAATAAATAAAGACGGAATTGTATCTATAAAAGAAATACCAGAGATTAGTGATATATATGTATACTTGAATAATAATACATTAATATTTAGTTCAAAAGAACTAGAAGGCATGGAAAAAAGTTATGGAAACATAAAAGGTTGTTTATATAAATATAATGTAAAACAAAAAACAGCTGATACACCATGGTATGCAGATACATCAGAAATAATTAAAGTTGAAATTAAAGATAAAATTGTTCCAGAAAGTATGGAATGTTGGTTTTTTAATTGTATTAATTTAACAGATATCGAAAATATAGAAAATATTGATACAACAGTTGTAAATAGTATGTTAGGTTTATTTGGAAATTGTAATAAATTATTAAATGTTAATGTATCCAATTTTGATACATCAAATACCCAAACAATGTATTGTATGTTTTTTGGTTGTAATATGTTAAAAAATATAGACGTATCTAGTTTTGATACAGGAAATGTTACTAGTATGTATTGTATGTTTTACGATTGCAATCAATTAAATAGCATAGATGTTACTAATTTTGATACTGAAAATGTTACTAGTATGCAGTCTATGTTTAACAGATGTAGTAGCTTAGAAACAATAGATGTTTCAAATTTTAATACATCTAAAGTTACAAATATGTCATATATGTTTTATAAATGTAGCAAAATTACTAATATATTTGGAACAAATAATTTTAATACATCAGTCGTAACAACTATGTTGGGAATGTTTGGTTATTGCAACAATTTAGAAAAAATAGATGTTACTAATTTTGATACTAAAAATGTTACCACTATGAGAACAATGTTCCAAAGATGCTTTAATTTAACTGAATTAGATTTGAGAAATTTTGATACAAATAATGTAACTGATATGTGTTATATGTTTAATAGATGTAGTAAATTAACTCAAATAATGGTAACAAGTAATAAATGGAAAATGGCAGAATTAAATAATTATATGTTTGATTATTGTAATATAAGTAATGTGACAGAGTATAATTAAGAACAATATTTTTACTGTTCAGACTAAAATTGAAATATAAACAGAATAATTTTAGTCTGGAATGTTGCATTATTGATAATAAAAATTTGATAAATCGGTAAATTGTAAAAGTAAAATAAATTTTGATGGAAATTAAAAAAAATTCAAAAAAACTGTTGACAAATTATAAAATTAATATTATAATTCATATTGTCGTTAGGGCAAACCAGTTTAAATATTAAATGCAGATGTGGCGGAACTGGTAGACGCACAGGACTTAAAATCCTGCGGTTGAATAAACCGTGCCGGTTCGATTCCGGCCATCTGCACCATAAGAGCACCAAGCTTTTCGTAAGATATGACTTGGTGCTTTTATAATAAAATTGCTAGAATTTTCTAACAAATTTCTAACAATTTTGGAAAATACTTAATTATTTAGGTATATTAGAGTCCAGATCTAATATATCTTTTTTATTGCCATTAAAACTTAATGCATTTTCAATAGCTGTAGCAGATTTGATTTTTGTACTCGAATCTAAATGTGCATATCTTTCTGTTGTTTTAGAACTTGAATGTCCTAGCCAATCTTGTATTTCTCTTAAAGATATTCCTTTTTTCAAAAGTAATGTAGCACAACTGTGTCTTAAATCGTGAAATCTTATTTTTCTCAAACCATTCTTCTTTAAAATTTCTTTAAATTTATGACTTACATAGTCAGGTTTTCTTAAATTTCCCATTTCATCTACACAAACGAAATCTTTAAATTGTTTATTGTAACTTTCTTTAAATATAGACATATAGTATTCTTGCATTTTTCTAGTGTATAGTAAAAGTTCTTCAATTTCTTTAAATAAAGGTAATGTTCTATAACTGGATTTATTCTTTGTTTTTCTTTTTGTAATAGTTTTAGTTTTTGTTTTACTATTTTTATTTTCATCTGTAACTGTTACTACTTTATGATTTATTGTAATTGTTTTATTTTCAAAATCTATTGCAGACCACCTAATACCTAAAACTTCACTTCTTCGTAATCCATAGAAAGCAGTTAAATAAACAATTAATTCTAAAGGCGTGTCTTTTACTACTTTGAATAAATTGTTTAATTCATCTTCATTATAATAGTCAGCAATAAATTGTTCTTGTTGTGGTCTACCAACTTTTATAGCTGGATTACTTTGTATTAAGTCTGTTTGTACTGCATAATCTAATGCTTTTCTAATATTAGCATGATATTTTACAACTGTATTTCCTTTAAGCCCTTGTGAATATAACCAATTATAAAAATCTAAAATATGCACTGGTTTCAAATCTTCTAGCATTACTGGATTTTTAGTAAAATATTCTTTTGTTCTGCCTTCAATTTGTCTTTTATAACCTGTATATGTAGATTCTTCAACTTGATGTTTTATCATATCAAGCCATTTAATCATAAAGTCTGAAAATGATATTTGTACTTTTTTATCTTCTGTTTTGATAGTTGTAATTGTTTCTAATTTATTTATAAATTCATCTCTTATTTGAATAAGTTTCTTTTCAGCTTTTTTCTTACTCTCGTGTTCTTTAATCCCAGTAGATACCCATTTTTATTTTCTTGAGCCTTCTACATAGTAAGTTAATACCGTATAAAAAGTCTTATTCTTAAATAAGAAATACAAAGGCAAAATAAAATCAGCAGGAAAATTATTATATGGATTTCTATTAAATAGGCTTTCTCTATTTGCTAAAAACAATTGGGTTGATGAAAATGGGGATATTTTTCTAATATTCACTAGAAAAGAAGTACAAGAAAGATTAGATTTATCTGATAAGACTGTTACAAAAGCTTTTAAACAATTAAAAGACTGTAAACTAATACACGAAAAAAGACAAGGAGCTAATAAACCAAATCTAATATATGTTGGAAAAATAGACCATGATGAAGATTTAATAAAACTGATTCGTAAAAATTACGAGTCCCGAATCGTAAAATCTACGACTCTGGACACGGAAAATTTACGACCTAACTATAACAATAATAATTATAACAATAGAGGAAAAAAAACAATTTTCAAAATTATGAACAAAGACAATATGATAATTTAGATTTCTTGTATGCAAATAATAATTTTTAAATGAAATGGAGAGATTTTTATGAAATTAGAATATAGAAAATGCGGTGATTATTATTTACCTAATATAACAATACCAGAAGAAAGTAAAGAAACCAAAGGAAAACATTTCGGTAAATATGGACTATTAAGACTTAATTATCTAAAGAATTATAAACGAAATTTATATAAAGAATTATTGCTTGATAATAAATTACACGAGCATTTAGTAAAAGTAGATGAAGAAACAAACAGGCGAGTTGATAACCTAATAAAAGAACAACTTGCAGAGCAAGAAAATGTTACTGAAGAATTAAAAGCAAATAATCAACTTGAGTGGGTACGGAAGAATGAACAATATTAAAAACAGAGCTGAAGAAATTGTACTAAAAGAACTAATTTATGATTAAAAAGTGAGGTAGTACAATCCTTAAAGCACAAATTACAAAATTTGTACTTTAAACAAAACTTTAGGAAAGTTTTACAAAAAAATTTTAAGGATTGGAGATGATAATTTATGAGAACTAGATCAATAAAAAAACAAGTATGGCTTAATAGTAGAGAAAATGAATTACTAAAAAAGAAATGTATGAAAGCAGGTCTATCTGAATCTTCTTTTTTTAGATTAGTAATTAATGACACTCAAATAAAAGAAAAGCAAGATGAAAATTTTTATAAAATACTAAATGATTTAAGAGGTGTTGCGGTAAATATAAATCAACTTGCAAGAGTAGCGAACACTTATCAGTATGTTGATGATAATAAATATTATCCACTTGCCAATAGAGTTAATGATATGATTGATGATTTACAAAAGTTTTATCTTACACCTACTAAAAAAAATAGGAGAATTTATGGCAGTAACTAAATTTTTATCAAGAAAAACAAGATTAGATATGATAATTAAATATATTATGAATGGGGAAAAAACTGAAAAGATGATGTATGTGTCTGGTGTGAATTGCAGACCAGACACTGCAATTTCTGAAATGCAAGATACCAAGAAAAGATTTGATAAAGAAGATGGAATAATATCTTACCATTTAATACAATCTTTTGACGGAAAAGAAATATCTCCAAAGAAATGCCATGAGCTAGGCTTACAATATGCTAAAGAACTATTTGGAGATGACTTTCAATTTGTGGTTTCCACTCATTTAAATACAGATAATGTACACAACCATATAGTTGTAAATTCTGTATCTTTTAAAAGTGGAAAAGTTTTATAGTAATAGAGAAACAAAGGATTTTATAAGAATAACATCAGATTTTATATGTAGAGAAAATGGTCTAAGTATTATAAAAATTCCGTGGAAGAATAAGGGATATTACAAGCTATATGCTAAAAATAATCCATATATGCAATTAGTAAAAAAAGATATAGATGATGCAATATCCACTTCAAATTCATATAAAGGATTTGTATCAAAGCTAGAATCAAAAGGTTATTATGTTTCTGAAAATGAAGATACAGGTCTTATAATTTCAAGAGATAATAGTTACAAAATTGTAAGACCACAAGAATTATTTGGAAATAATTATACTAAAGAAAAGATAAAATATAGAATTGAAAACAAGGTTTATAATCAGGTGTATATTCCAAAGAAAAAATATAAAATGTGTATTGAAGAATATAATAAATTCAAGAAAAAACAAAGAGAACATCAATTAAGAGAACTTCCAGCTCTATATATTCTAATATGCTTATTATTAAGAATTGACCCACTACCTCGAAAAATTGAGCTTAAAGATTATAGAATACAAATTACAAAACAAATGAAAATATCTATTAAACATTTAGACAGTTTAAGTCAACAAACTATTTTACTATCTGAAAATAAAATTAGTAATCTAGAAGAACTTGAATCATATAGATACAATTTAGAGGAGAAAGTAAGAATTTTAAAAGGGAAAAGAGAAAATCTATGGAGAAAAAGAAATAAGGAAACAAATCCGGAAATTAAAGAGAAAATTACGCACGAAATTGGCAATTTAAGGGATTTAATTAAGAAAACCAATAAAGATATTGTTAACTGCTATGAAATTGAGAATAGGACTATTTTACTTCAAAAACAACTTGAAGTTGAAAAATCAAAAGAAATTGTTAAGGAAAAGAAGAAATATAAAGAAAGATAATACAATGAAATAAGCGCTCCTATGGGGAACGCTTAACCTAATCATCAGCTAATGAGACTATTAGATTAGGATTTTTGAGGAGTACTTATGCAGGATCAATTTCGCAAAGGAAACCGATATCCTCGTCCTGTTCGTCGCATACGATGTAATCTCTGTACGACTTTTCGGTTTTGGTAAGGATATTTGCATCGGGTGTACCATTCTCCTTTGTACCATACAGTACCCAGTATGCCTGACCAGGGAAGCCAGTAGATTCACCCCAATCTGTCTTGATTGTCCAAGAGCCGTCATCATTGTGGCAAATTTCAGCTCCTGCCAAGAATTCAGGATACTCCTCATCAACAGCCTGAGCCTTCATGACAGTAGCCTTTTTGTAAAAGACTCCGTCGATTTCGATGAGGTTGGTGGAAGCATTGCCGATGCACCAAGTGTTCCATCCCGTGGAGGTTTTTGAAGATTCTTCATAGCCGATAACTGAACCCAGAGGTGCGGTTTCGGTTCCTTCAACACATACAAGAATCAGGTTTTCACCTTCAATCTTGATAGTCTCCTTCAGAAACTCGGGGATGTCGGTCAATGTGGTTACCCGAACTGCGTCCTTCTTCTGACCTGCCTGCTTGTGAATACGAATGATGTTTGCCATTGTTGTGGCCTCCTTAAAAATTTTTTCTGTAAGGTGTCTACCTATACAATATCATTATACCACATTATGTTAATTTTGGCAAGTTTAATATTCAAAAAATTCATTTTAAACTCAATTTTTTTCGGTCAATTGAAAAAGTAAATTCTATTTGATAAAAATACAATATAAATAAGTGTTACATTATATCTTATTATAAGAT
>CAKPHJ010000018.1 GCA_934157205.1 uncultured Clostridia bacterium | reverse complement strand
ATCTTCATATGCAAGGCAATTTTTAGGATTAATGGAAAAACCAGATGTAGACAGAATAGATGGCCTTTCTCCTGCAATTTCAATTGATCAAAAAACAACATCCAAAAATCCTCGTTCAACTGTTGGAACAGTAACAGAAATATATGACTATATTCGTCTTTTATATGCCAGAATAGGAGTACCATATTGCCCAAATTGCCATAAAAAAATCGAAAAACAAACAATTGATCAAATAGTAGATAATATTATGAAAATTGAAGAAGGTACTAAAATTCAAATTTTAGCACCTGTTGTTAGAGGAAGAAAAGGAGAATTCACAAAACAATTAGAAAGTTTTCAAAAAGAAGGATTTGTTAGAGTTAGAATAGATGGAGAAGTATACGAACTTTCTGATGATATTGAATTAGACAGAAAGAAAAAACACGATGTAGAACTTGTTGTAGACAGATTAGTTGTTAAACCAGACATAGTTAGTAGATTAACAGAATCTGTAGAAACAGCTTTAAAACATGCAAATAATTTAGTATTAGTAGATATTATAGGGCAAAAACCAGTTTTATATAGTTGCAATTATGCTTGCCCTGACTGTGGATTTAGTTTTCCAGAATTAACACCTAGAATGTTTTCATTTAATAATCCATTTGGTGCATGCCCAACATGTACAGGAATAGGTTATTTAATGAAAATGGATGAAGATTTAATAATTCCAGACAAAAATAAAACACTTTATGACGGAATAAAAGCATTTGGATCTAGTACAATGAAAAGAGGAGACACCATGGCAAAAATGTATTTTGAAAGTATAGCAAAACATTATGGTGTTGAAATTAAAAATAAGAGAATAAAAGATCTACCAAGAGAATTTTTAGAAAAAATACTATATGGCACAGGAAATGAAAAAATTGATTTTGAATATCAATCTCCAATAGGAACAAGAAAATTCACAGCTCCTTTTGAAGGTGTTTTACCAACACTAGATAGACGCCATAGTGAAACAAAATCTCAAGGTATGAGAGATTTTTATGAAATGTACATGAGCAATGCACCTTGTTATACATGCCATGGAGCAAGGTTAAAACCAGAAATTTTATCAATAAAAATTGGTGACAAAAACATAAATGAATTAACAGATATGCCAATAAATAAAATAAAGGAATATTTAAATAAAATAGAATTAACAAAAACACAAGCTATGATATCTGAATTAATTCTTAAAGAAATAAACCAAAGACTTCAATTTTTAATGGATGTTGGACTTGAATATTTAACATTATCAAGAAGTAGTGGAACATTATCAGGTGGAGAAGCTCAAAGAATACGTTTAGCAACACAAATTGGTTCTGGACTTACAGGAGTCTTATATATATTAGATGAACCAAGTATACGGATTACATCAAAGAGACAATGATAAACTATTAGCAACACTTAAAAAACTAAGAGACTTAGGAAATACACTAATTGTTGTTGAACATGACGAAGACACCATGTATGCAGCAGATCAAATTATAGATATTGGACCTGGAGCTGGAACACATGGTGGAAAAGTAATGGCACAACGGTACTGCAGAAGAAATAAAAAATGTTGAAAATTCTATAACTGGACAATATTTAAGTGGAAGAAAAAAAATTCCTGTTCCTAAAAAAAGAAGAAAATGTATAAAAAACAAAGTAATAGAAGTTCAATCAGCTAGTCAAAACAATTTAAAAAACATAAGTGTTAAATTCCCACTTGGAGTATTTACTTGTGTAACAGGGGTTTCAGGTTCTGGAAAATCTACTTTAGTTAATGAAGTTTTATATAAAACTATAGCCAAAGAATTGAATGGTTCAAACGAAAAACCAGGGAAATGCAAAAAAATAAAAGGATTAGAAAATATAGATAAAATAATAAATATAGATCAGTCACCAATTGGAAGAACTCCACGTTCAAATCCAGCGACATATACAGGAGTATTTGACATCATAAGAGATATTTTTGCTATGACTGAAGAAGCTAAATTACGTGGATATCAAAAAGGTAGATTTAGCTTCAATGTAGCAGGAGGTAGATGTGAAAGTTGTAATGGTGATGGTGTACACAAAATAGAAATGCACTTTTTACCAGATATTTATGTACCATGTGAAGTTTGCAAAGGTAAGAGATATAACAGAGAAACATTAGAAGTAAAATATAAAGGAAAAACAATTGCAGACGTTCTTGATATGACAGTTGAAGAAGCACTAAATTTCTTTGATAAAATACCAAAAATAAAACAAAAAATTCAAACATTATATGATGTTGGATTAGGTTATATAAAACTTGGACAACCTTCTACAACATTGTCTGGTGGTGAAGCACAAAGAGTAAAATTAGCAACAGAATTATCAAAAAGAGCTACAGGAAAAACTCTATATATTTTAGATGAGCCAACAACAGGATTACATGTTGCAGATGTTCATAGATTAGTAGACATTTTACAAAGACTAGTTGATACTGGAAATACAATAATAGTAATAGAACATAATTTAGATCTTATAAAAACATGTGATCATATTATAGATTTAGGACCAGAAGGTGGAGAGGCTGGTGGAGAAGTTATAGCTGTAGGAACACCAGAGCAAATATGCAAAAATGAAAAGAGTTATACAGGAAAATTCTTAAAGAAATTTTTGGAAATAGACTAAAAAATAAGAAAATATAAAATTTAAAAGTATTAGTATAAAAAAATAAAAAAAACCTCATAATAAAAGCATATTATGGAGGTTTTTTATGTTAAATTTTAGAACAGACTTAGCTTTAGAAAGAAAAGATATTTATCAAAAAGCTAATAATTTAGAAGAAATAAATGGTATAGAAGCAAAAAGTGAAGAAATAAATAAAAATATAAAAGTAGAAAGGGTAAAAATAACAAATGCCGAAGGACAACAAGCTATAGGAAAACCAATAGGTAATTATATAACAATTGATATAAAAAAATTAAAAATAGCACAAGATGATGAAATAGAAACAGCTTCGAAAATACTTTCAAATGAATTAAAAAAAATAATAAATGAACATATAGACAGAAGCAGTGAAATATTAGTGGTTGGTTTAGGAAATTTATATGTAACTCCAGACAGTTTAGGTCCAAAAGTAATAAATGAAATTGATGTAACTAGACATATAATAAATTACTTGCCACAATATGTAGAAAAAAACACAAGAATGGTAAGTGCAATATCTCCTGGAGTTCTTGGAACAACAGGTATTGAAACAGTGGAAATTTTAAAAGGTGTTGTTGATAATATAAAACCTAAATTAGTGATTGTAATAGATGCTCTTGCTTCGAGAAGTATAGAAAGAATAAGTAGTACAATTCAAATTTCAGATACTGGAATTGTACCAGGAGCTGGAGTGGGGAATACTAGAAGCGAAATTAGTGTAAATACAATAGGAATTCCTGTTATTGCAATAGGTATTCCAACAGTTGTAGAAACAGCAGTTTTGGTAAATGATTGTTTAGATATTTTTATCGAAAAATTGCAAGATAATGCTGAATCAAATAAATATTTAAATAAATTAAAAGAAGATGACAATTATGAAGAAATAAAAGAGGTTCTTGTTCCAAAAGATTATAATTTGATTGTTACTCCAAAAGAAATAGATGATTTAATTGAAAGTATGAAAGATATTGTTGCAAGAGGGATTAATTTTGCTATACAAGAATAGCTAACTACGAAAAATTATATTTTAAAGTTTTCTTAATTTACTTACATTTATAATAACTATAATAACAATAACGCCAAAAGGCGAGAACTGTAATACAATTCTCGCCTTAATGGAGTTAGTCCTTCTCAAGATTCTCGACAGCCTTTTGGGCCATTTTCAATGCATCAGCAAGCGTCTTTGCTCCGCAAATGAATCTTCCAGGGTGGCAGAAGGTTGCTGTTTTTACTCCAGATTCCACGGAAAGCTTATCGTCCGTAAGTCCGGCCCAATTGCCTGGTAAGGGCTTTCTCTGATTGAAGCTTCCCAGTGATTCTGGAACAGCATTGACATTGTAACCTTCCCTGTTGGAAGGATACACTACATACAGGATGTTGTTTGCTTTTGGGTTGTCACTCTTGAAAAGGTATTCTTTCCAAGGCATGAACGTTTCCAAAAACATAATGCCATTAGAGGCATTCTCAATGGATTTCTCCACTTCGTTTTTTGCTTTAACCTTCGAAATCACGCTATTCAGAGCGTTATCGAAAATGATTTCGGCAAATTGAACAGCTCTAATAAAGCAATTATCTGAATTTAGTTCTTCATCCCAGTTGGGATTAAAAGCAGAAATCGCACTGGATACGCTAGGAACCAGTATATCAGAATGCTCAATTTGACCGTTATCTACGGCATCAATGCCCGATACAAATGTTGTATCAAACATATTGAAAATCAATTCAGCGTTCTGTTCACCAGAAAGCAATTCCATTCCAAACTGCTTCCACAGCAGTCCAAAAGAAGAGTATTTGAGGCCGTTCTCGCGGGACTCATTGAATCCCCTCTGATGGTGATTAAATGGACCGTTTCCAATGTCATAAACAATGACATTTTCAGATACATTTTCCGGAACTCGTGAAACTCTTGCGAGTCTGACATCTGACATGATTTTACCAAGCAAAACAGTAGCCAATACTTCATCGGCGTGTAAAACGCCAGAATGTGTCATGGCGTTAGCCTTGTCGATTGCATTTTTCCCAACGATGCTGATGTTCATCATAATAAAATCCTTTCTGCCTCATCTCCAGTGAGGACTTGTTTGTAGCAAATGAATTATTGTATTTGGAACAATAACTTTTGGGGTATATCATTTCACTTAATCAGTTTTTCCAAATAATTCTTTTGCAGTTTTCAATGTACTACTTAGGCAATTACCCAATCATAACTATATGGTAACATAATATCCCTCAAAAGTCAAATTTTTCTCCACTAACATTCGTCATTGATATTTAAAAATTATATTTCAATGTTTTAATATATTAATTCTTATAAATGGTTGCTTTTTTTTTATATTTAATATATAATTTAAATCATAATTAAGATAAAAAAAGGGGGAGTTACAATGGACGAAACAAATAATGAACAATTTAAAAAAACAAAAGTACAAAATAATGTGAAAGAAACTAAAAAAGGTAAAAAAACAGGTGGAGTAAAATTAATAACTATAATAATTGCAATTATACTTATAGCAGTTATAGCTGTTTTAGCATGCAAAGTATTAACTAAAATCAATAATACTCCAAAAGAAACATTAGATCTAATATTAACAGAACTAAAAAAGGGAGATTATGACAAAATCGAAAATTACCAAGAATTAATAGAAGATTCAAGTTTATTAAATGGAGAAGCTTCAAATAAAGAAAATCAAAAATTATTATTCGAAAAATTAGAGTGGAACATAAAAGATGAACAAATAAATGAAGATACTGCAAATGTTACATTAGAAATTACAAACAAAGACTTTAAGAAAATAATATCAAATTATACTCAAAAAGTTATAAAAGCAGCTTTAAGCAGTGAAGATTTTTCAGAAGATGAATTAATAAATCTTTTAATTGAAGAACTAAAAGATGAAAGCAACGGAACAGCTACAACAGAACAAACAATAAAAATGAAAAAGTCAGATGGAAAATGGAATATTGATGATAGCGAATCAGCTATATATGCTTTATTACCAGGACTACAAGATGCATTAAATGATTTAAATTCAAGTAGTGATGAATAAAATAAAAGAGGAGTACTTCCAATAAATATTTATTGGTACAGTACTCCCTATATTTTTTTAGTTTTTATTAGTTTTTTCATATTTAGAATTGCAAATATCACAATCTGAACATATATAAACTCTATTTTCAAATATTAACTGAATTGTATTAATAAAATCATCTGAAATGCAATCTGTTAGATGTACAAATATTTTTTTAGGTATTATATTTAATAATGTATTTAGTGTGTAATCATTAGAAGAAAAAGAAATATCACTTAAATATTTAGCATTAATAAGTTCATCTGATGCAACTATAAGGTTTTTATTTTCATCTAATAAAATAGATTTTTTAGAAGAATATATTAAATGAACTACCTCGTATGTGGAAGGCTGTGAAGAAATGTAAATTTTTAATAAAGATATAAATTCAGAGTATTCTTTTTCTATTATAAAATGATTAACTGCTTGATTTAAAATACTATCTAAAAATTTATAATATTCTTTTAGTCTAAATAAAATAAAACCAGAAAGTATAATATATTTATTGTTACAGACAAAATCATATATATGTTTATGCAAAATATTATATTTTTTTTCAAAATCATTTGGAAAATTGTCAGCTATAATATCATAACAAATAGATAAAATTTTTTCTTTTTCTTTGGAATCAAAATAAAAATAATTTTGTAAAATTAATTGTTCTAAAATATTTTCTTCTTCGATGTCAATAATTAAAAAACATAAAATATCAGTCAATTTAGAAAAAAATTCTTCAATATTATTACCAAAATAATGAATAATTATATTGTTGTAATTTTTAAATTTATTTTCAGAAAAGCATATATTTTTTAAATTACAGTTTTTTAACTCATTTAGCAGATAGTTCAATTTATTAGGATCATTGGTTTTTATACATATTGATTTCATAATATTTTTAGAATCTCCTTTCTAATAAAAATAGTATCTACTAAAATTTTGAAACTTATACATTATAATATGTTTAAATTGAATATTTGAAAGTTGTCCTTATTTTCTTGAAAAAAATTGATAGTTATAAAATAAAAGCCATTATTTTATAACTATCAATTTAGAATGTTGTTATTTTCTAGTATATAAAAAAAGAAATTTGCAAAGCAAATTTCTTTAATTTAATAATATAGCATATAATTAATATCTGGAAATACACAATCTTTTTCTTGTATATCTTTTAAAAATGCTTTATCAATTTTGTCATTTTTAATTTGGTTATACAATTTGGTAAATCTGCCTATATGATCTTTTATTCTTTTTTTAGCATAATCAACCATTGTACCATTTGTAATAATAAACAACCAGTCACTACTTTGAGCTAATAATAATTCTCTTGCACATTGATTTAAGGCTTCTTTTTTAAGTCCAGTTTCATTAGGGTAAAGATGAGCAAGTTCGCACATTCTGTCACCAGCAACATGTAAGTGTCTATGTGCATAGTCATTTGTAGGATTAAGCCATACTTCGCTATAACCATTAGCACCCCAGCTTGAACGACAAGGAGAGGCAACTTGAATGTTAGGGTATTTATCAATATATTCTGAAGGTGTTATTAGTTCAAAATTACAATCGTCGTAATATATTTTTTTAAATAAAATATATAGCCAATAAGGACCTTCATACCACCAATGACCGTATAATTCGGCATCATAAGGACATAAAATGATAGGAGGAGTATCCATATATTGTGATAAATTATTTATTTGTGTTGTTCTGCTATCTAAAAAGTGTCCTGCTTGTCTTTCTGCAGAATCTTTTGCCCATTGAATATTGTAATAATCTTTAAAATCACTTTTTCCAGTAATTCTATAATATTTAATACCTGTATGAACTCTAACTCCATTGTGGGCTATATATGGTTTTATGTATTCATAGTCTGCTTCATAGCCAATATCACGGTAAAATTCTCTGTAATTATAATCACCTGGATATCCATTTATAGAGCTCCATACTTGTCTAGATGATTCTATATCACGACCAAATGCAACAACACCTTCTGGTGAAACTATTGGAGCATATGTACCATAAATTGGAGTAGGATCTGCGTATAAAATTCCATGTGATTCTGTAATTATATATTCTATTCCAAATTCTTTTAAATATTTATCAGCTTCTGGAACATAACCACATTCTGGAAGCCAAATTCCACGAGGTTTTCTGCCAAAATATCTTTCATATGTTTGAACTCCAACTGCAATTTGAGCTTTAACAGTTTTTTCATTTACATATAAAATAGGGAAATATCCATGTGTTGCTCCACATGTTATTATTTCTAAAACTCCTATGTCTTGAAAATGTTTAAATGCTTGAATTAGGTTACATTTATATACATTTTTAAATAAGTGTAAATCGTTTGAATATCTTTCATAGTAATAATGAGATAGTTTATTAAGTCTAGCATCTCCAGCAGTTCTTTTTATTTCTTTTTCTGATAGTTCAATTAATTTTTTTAAATATTTTATATATTTTTGTTGTAGTAATTTATTGTCTAACATAGAAAGTAGAGGAGGTGTCATAGACATTGTTATTCTAAAGTTTACACCTTCATCTACTAGTTTTTGAAAGTTTGTTAATAATGGTATATATGTTTCAGATATTGCTTCATATAACCATGATTCTTCAAGATAGTCATCACTTTCAGGATGATGTATAAATGGTAAATGTGCATGTAATACAAAACTTACATAGCCTTTTTTTTGTTGCATATTGATTCTCCTTTGTTTTTGTTCATATTTTTATATTTATATATTAGTAATTTTTAAAATTTGAAGATGGAAGATTGCTATAAGAAGAAGGATTACCAGATGATGGGTTAGATAGGTTATATAGTTTTTCGATATTTTCACTTGCATATAGTAATTTGTATAAATTATCAATATTTTGAATATTATATAAGTTTGCAAATTTTTTGAAGATTGCTAATGAAGATATATCTTTTTGTGTTTCAGTTCCATTTTTTATATTTCTAAAAGTTACATTTCTTTTGGCTTTTTCAAATAAAATATGATCATTTGGTGATTCAATATTATTTGACATTGATACATAAATATAGTCTGTATTTATTTTTTCTGTTTTGGTATAAGGACGTCTACCTAATTCAATACGATATTTACATTTAGCGTCATTAACATGTAAATACCAGCTGTTTGCGAAGTCATTTATTTGAACTTCAAAGCTATAACCTAAAGTATCATTGTGGACTATTAAAATAGGTTTTGTTGTTTCAAAGAAATTTTCTCCGTATTGATTTTCAAAGTTTTTTCTGTCTTGGTCAGATATGTCCCAATAAATAAATAAGTTATTAGGTGTTTGGGCTAAAACTTTTACTACAGTTTGATTATATCTATATGGTAAATCGTAATATTCTACAACTTCTACTTTTTTCTTTTTTGGTAGTTTGAATGTTTTATAAGAATTTATTTTTCTTTTTTTATTAATTTTTTTAGTTAAACCTTTTTTGTTTGATTTAACAGTTTTTTCTTTTTTAGCTTTTGGCTCTGAGCTTTTTTTAGTTGCAACTTTTTTAGTTGTTTTAGTAGCCTTTGAAGTTTTAGCATTTTTTGAACTTTTTGAAGTTTCAGTTGATTTTGTTTTTGAAGCTCTAGATTTGGTACTTTTTGTTTTAGTTTCATCTTTTTTAGTAGTTTTTGCTACAGCTTTTTTTGTCGTTTTAGCTGTTTTTGTAGCTTTGCTTGATTCCTTTTCTTTTTTGTTTTTGTTTTCTGATTCTGATAGTTCTTTAGTTTTTCTTGGCATTATAAATCCTCCTATGTATTATCTCTTAATTTCTTATTTATATTATACTAAATATTAAATAAATTCAAGTATTTTTATGAAATATGCAAGGAATTTTATTTTATTTTCTATAATAGGAAAATTCCTATAATAGAAATATATTGATTATGATAATATGCAAATGGTAATATAACAAACGACCACTTATTCTAATTGAAAAAAATTGAAATTAGTATATAATAAAATAAATTTATAAGTAATGACTAGGAGGCTAGGAAATGGTTATAGACAAAGTAAAAAAAATAAATGAAGAAGAAAAAATCAAAAACAAAAATAAAAAAGCTTCAGACATGATGATAGGAAAATGGGTTAAATGTGATGTATGTAAGGAAATAATATATAAAGAAGAATTACATAAAAATTTAAGTGTTTGTCCTAATTGTGGTAAACATTTTAGATTATCTGCTAGAAGAAGAATAAGTCAAATAGTTGATGAAAATACATTTCAAGAAATAGGTGCAAATATTCAAACAAAAAACCCACTTAATTTTGAAGGGTATACTAAAAAAATAGAAACATTAAAAGAAAAAACTAAAATGGATGAAGCTGTTAAATGTGGAGTATGTAAAATAGAGGGCTATGATGTTGTACTAGGAGTTATGGATGGTAATTTTATGATGGGAAGTATGGGCGAAACTGTTGGAGAAAGAATAACTCTTGCAATAGAAACAGCTATAAATAAAAAATTACCATTTATAATGTTTTGTGTATCTGGAGGTGCTAGAATGCAAGAAGGAATAAAGTCTTTAATGCAAATGGCTAAAACTTCAAGTGCTATAGCAAAATTAAATGAAGAGCGGAATATTATATATTTCTGTATTAACAGATCCAACAACAGGAGGTGTAACTGCAAGTTTTGCAAGTTTAGGTGATATTATCTTGGCAGAACCTAAAGCTTTAATAGGTTTTGCTGGACCAAGAGTTATTGAACAAACAATAAAGCAAAAATTACCAGAAGGATTTCAAAAATCAGAATTTTTATTAGAACATGGTTTTATAGATAAAATAGTAGAAAGAAAAGACATGAAACATACACTTGCAAAAATTCTTGAACTACATACACTAAATAAAAGTTAAAAAATTATAAGGAGAGAGTGATAAAATATGAATAAAATATCTGCATGGGATAGAGTTTTATTAGCAAGACAGTCAGAGCGTCCAAAAGCCTTAGACTATATTAATAAAATTTTTGAAGATTTTATAGAACTTCATGGTGATAGACTATTTTCAGATGATAAATCTATAATTGGTGGAATAGCAGTTTTAAATGGAATTGCTGTAACAGTTATAGGTGAGCAAAAAGGTAAAAATGCTAAAGAAAATATTGAAAGAAACTTTGGAATGCCAAATCCTGAGGGATATAGAAAAGCATTAAGGCTTATGAAACAAGCAGAAAAGTTTAAAAGACCAATAATTACATTTATAGATACACCTGGTGCTTATCCAGGAATTGGTGCAGAAGAAAGAGGACAAGGAGAAGCAATAGCCAGAAATATAATGGAAATGTCTAGACTAAAAGTTCCAATAATATGTATAGTAATAGGAGAAGGCTCAAGTGGAGGGGCATTAGCAATTTCGGTTGGAGATAAAATTGTTATGCTAGAAAATGCTGTATATTCAATATTATCACCTGAAGGTTTTGCAAGTATTTTATATAAAGATTCAAGCAAGGCAAAACAAGCAGCTGAAAATATGAAAATGACAGCCGAAGATTTAAAAAAATTAGGTATTATAGATGAAATAATAAAAGAACCTAAAAATGGTGCTCAAAATGATTTTGAAAATGTTACAAAACAAATAAAAAAATGTATAATAGAAAATATTAAAGAATTACAAAAAAAATCTGAAAATGAATTAATTGAAAAAAGATATAAAAAATATAGAGGAGGAGAAATATAAAATGATTTTAGAAAATAAAAAAATAGTAGTAATGGGAGTAAGAAATAAGTGGAGTATTGCATGGGGAGCTGTTAAATCTGCATGTGAACAAGGAGCCCAAATTATATGCACATGTTCAGAAGGTAGCTATGAGAAAGTAAAAAGTTTAGTAGAAGAAATACCATCTGCAAGTTTGTATATTTGCAATGATGTAAGTAAAGATGAAGATATAGATAATTGTTTAGAACAAATAAAAAAAGACCATGGAAAAATTGATGGTATTTTACATGCAATAGCACATGCATATACAGAAGATTTAAGAAATGATTATATTTTAACATCAAGAAATGGTTATGCACATGCACAAGATGTAAGTGCTTATTCTTTAGTAGCAATAGTAAGAATGGCTAGAGAAAAGCAAATGTTAAATGAATCTGCAAGTATTGTTGCATATACATATTATGGTGCAGAAAAAGTAGTTGAAGGATATAATGTTATGGGAGTTGCAAAGGCAGCACTAGAAGCAAGTGTAAGATATTTAGCAAATGATTTAGGAAAAGACGGATATAGAATAAATGCAATTTCTGCAGGACCAATAAAAACATTGTCTGCTAAAGGAATAAAAGATTTTGGTGATATATTAGATGTTGTTTCAGAAAAAGCACCATTACATAAAAATGTTACAGCAAAACAGGTTGGAGATGTGACAGCATTTTTACTTAGTGAAATGGCTTCAGCAATAACAGGTGAAATTATACATGTTGATAATGGTTTTTCTACAAAGCTTGCAATTTAAGAATAAATGGTGTATAATATAACGCGAGTGGCACCATGAGGTGTCCAGGTTGTTATAATTTCGTGCCCTAATTAGGGGGAGGAGGTCTTTTTATGGCTAAAGTAAAAATGGTGAAGTGCTTTTTATGCGATGGTAAAGGAACAATTAGCGCGGAAAAAGAGACGTATGTGTGTGATATGTGCTTTGGATCGGGAAAGATTCCGAAGGTGGTAAGCACTTATAGAATTAATAGAGAGAGAATTAGCGAGAAAGAGAGAAAGAAAGAGATGAAATATAAGTATCATCGTGCAAGATGATAAGCACTGGAAGGGAACCCCATTGGGGTTCCTTTTTATAATGTACAAAAATTTGCAAAGCAAAATTCGCTTGCACAACTTGTCAAAAACATTTGACATCAGTAAAATTTATGATAAAATAATATTAAATTTTTATTTTAGGAGAGGAAAATGAACAAAAAATGGCAAATATATGAAAAAGACGAAAACAAAATAGAAGAAATATCAAGTAAATATCATATAAATAAACTATTAGCAACAATATTAGCCAACAGAGGAATAACAGACGAAGAAAAAATAAAACTATTTTTAAAACCAACAAGAATAGACTTTCATGACCCATTTCAAATGATAGACATGGAAAAAGCAATACCAAGAATCAAAAAAGCCATAGAAAACAAAGAAAGAATAACAATTTATGGTGATTATGATGTAGATGGAATAACAAGTATAACAGTTTTAAAAAGTTTCTTAACAGAAATAGGGTTAAATGTAAAAACATATATACCAAACAGATTAGAAGAAGGGTATGGACTAAATAAACAAGCAATTAAAAAAATATATGACAATGGTTGTGACTTAATGATAACAGTAGATTGTGGTATTTCTGGAATAGAAGAAATTGAATATGCAAAAGAACTAGGAATAGAAACAATAGTTACAGATCACCATGAAGCGGGAAATCAAATACCAGACGCCATAGCAGTTGTAGACAATAAAAGAAAAGAAAGTAAATATCCATTTAGAGAATTAGCAGGAGTTGGAGTTGTTTTTAAATTAATTCAAGCCCTTGGAATAGAACTAAATATGCCAGAAGAATCATATTTAAAATATTTAGATATTGTATGTATAGGAACAATATCTGACATTGTTCCACTTGTTGATGAAAATAGAGTTATTACAAAATTAGGGTTACTATTAGTTAAACAAACAAGAAATATAGGATTAAAATCAATTATAAATTCATCTGGATATAATAAAATAGATTCAAGTGCAATTTCTTTTGGAGTAGCTCCAAGAATAAATGCGTGTGGAAGAATGGGAAAAGCAGAAGAAGCTCTAGAATTATTACTTTCAAAAGATATTAATAAAGTAAATGATTTAACAATACAATTAAATAAGCACAATAAAGAAAGACAGGAAACAGAAAAAGCAATCTTTGAAAGTGCTGTAAAAAAAATAGAAGAATATAATATTAATAAAAAAAGTGCAATAATAGTTGGAGGAAGAAATTGGCATCATGGAGTAATACGGAATTGTTTCATCAAAAATAACAGAAATGTATTTTAAACCAAGTATATTATTAAGCTTTGAAGAAGACGAAATAGGTAAAGGTTCTGGAAGAAGTATACCAGGTTTTGATCTACATGAAGCACTAATGAAATGTCAAGACACAATAGAAAAATTTGGTGGACATAGTATGGCTGTTGGTATAACAGTAAAAAAAGAAAATTTTGAAAAGTTTCAAGAAGAATTTGAAGAAATAGCTAAAAAAGCAAATCTAGATAAAATATTACCAATAATAAATATAGATGCAAAAATAAGCTTATCAAATATAAATAAAGAAATGGTCGAAAGTTTAAAACAATTAGAACCATTTGGGGAAGGAAATAAAATGCCTATATTTGCATTTAAAAACCTTAAAATAGATTCTATAAGAGCTTTATCAGAAGGAAAGCATATAAAAATGACATTAAAAGAAAACAATACAATTGTAAATGCTATAGGGTTTAATTTAGGAAATCTAGTAAATGATTATAAAATTGGAGACAAAGTAGATGTTGCAGGTGTTTTAGAAATAAACAATTTTAATGGTGCTAGTAATATTCAAATTAATTTAAAAGACATAATGAAATCATATTAGCAAACAAGTAGATAAAGGGGAGTGATTTTATGAAAGAAGAAAGACAGCAAATAACAATTCAAGATGTAATTTCAAAAAGAAAAGAACATTCAAGAAAAATAGATACTAAACTAATAATGAAAGCATATAATTATGCAGTAGGTCATCATGGAAATCAATGTAGACGTTCTGGAGAACCATACATTATACATCCACTTAATGTTGCTTTTATTTTGGCAGATATAGGCCTAGATGACAGCACAATATGTGCAGCTTTATTACATGATGTAGTTGAAGATACAGAAGCAACAGATGAAGATATTAAAAGAGAATTTGGAGAAGAAATTGCAGAAATGGTTGCAGGTGTTACAAAACTTAGTAGTATGCAATTTGAAACAATAGAAGAAAGACAAGTTGAAGATTACAGAAGAATGTTTTTAGCTATGGGAAAAGATATAAGAGTTATTCTTATAAAATTAGCAGATAGACTTCACAACATGAGAACATTAAAATTTTTAAAAAGAGACAGACAAATTGCAAATGCTAAGGAAACAATGGAATTATATGCACCACTAGCAAATAGACTTGGATTATATTCATTAAAATGGGAATTAGAAGATTTGTCTTTTAAATATTTGTATCCAGAAGAATATCATGAATTAGTTGAAGGTATAAACAAAAAAAGAGAAGAAAGACTTAAATTTATAGAAAAAATCATGTCAGATATTCGTGCTGAATTAAAAAAACAAAAAATTGATGCTGAAGTAACTCGGAAGAGCAAAACATTTATATAGTATATATAGAAAAATGAAAAGAGACAATAAAACACTTGACCAAATTTATGATTTATTTGCACTTCGTATATTAGTAAATTCAATTAAAGACTGTTATGCTGCATTAGGCGTAGTTCATGAAATGTATACACCTATGCCAGGAAGATTTAAAGACTATATTGCTGTTCCAAAACCAAATATGTATCAATCAATACATACAACTTTACTTGGAGACAGAGGAACACCTTTTGAAGTTCAAATACGTACATGGGACATGCACAGAGTTGCAGAATTTGGTATTGCTGCACATTGGGCTTATAAAGAAGCAAGTTATTTTGGAAAAAAACAATCTGTTAAAGTTTCTGAAGATAAATTGTCATGGCTTAGAGAAACACTTGAATGGCAAAAAGACATGCAAGATCCACAAGAATTTTTAAATACCTTAAAAACAGAACTATTTGAAGATGAAGTATATGTATTTACACCTAGAGGAGAAATAAAAGTTTTGCCAAGAGATGCCACTCCAATAGACTTTGCTTATGCTATACATGTTGAAGTAGGAAACCATATGACAGGTTGCAAAATAAATAGTAAAATGATGCCAATTATTACAAAATTAAAAACTGGAGACATAATAGAAATAATAACTTCAGACAATTCAAAAGGACCAAGTAGAGATTGGCTTAAATTTGTAAAAAGCACAAAAGCTAAAAATAAAATTTTAAGTTGGTTTAAAAAAGCTCAAAAGTCTGAAAATATTGAAAGAGGAAAAGAATTAATAGAAAAAGAATTAAAAAGAATTGGATTTTTACATAGTGATTTATTCAAAACAGAATTTATTGAACCAATGCTTGAAAAATACAAATACAAAAACATAGATGATATGTATTCTGCTGTTGGTTTTGGTGCAAATTCAGCAGTAAAAGTAATTTCTAGAATGTTGCAAGAATATAGAAAAGAACATCAAGAAGAAAACATAGAAGAAAAAATAGAAGAACTTGTAAAATCAAAACAAAGAAAACCAAAACCTTCTAGTTCAGGAATTGTTGTTAAAGGAATTGACAATTGCTTAGTAAAACTTTCTAAATGTTGTAATCCACTTCCAGGAGATGAAATTGTTGGGTACATAACAAAAGGAAGAGGTGTTTCAGTACATAGAAAAGACTGTGTAAATGTTAAAGACTTGTTATCAGAAGAAAATAGAATGATAGATGTTGAATGGTATAACGAAGAAAAGGTATCTTATCAAGTTAATATTGAAGTATATTCTAATGACAGAACAGGTTTATTAATGGATATTTTAAGAGAAATAGGAAATACTAAAGCTAAAATTATTGGTGTAAACACAAAAACAACAAAAGAAAGAATTGCAATAATAGACATAACTTTAGAAGTAGAAAATTTAGATGAATTAAATAAAGTTCAAAAAGCTATTAGAAAAGTAGATAGTGTATATGAAGTAAGAAGAATGGCAAAATAGCATAAAGGTCTAAATAAAAGGAAGGAAGTAAAAAAATGATTTTAAAAGAACTAAAGATAGTTACTTGGATAGGTGATCCTACAAATTGTTATATAATAGCAGATGAAGAATCAAAAGAAGCAATGGTAATTGACCCCGCAGGAGATGTTGATAATATATGTAATATGTTAGAAATATTAGAAGCAAAACTAAAATATATATATTTAACACATTGTCATGCAGACCATATAATGGGAGTAGTAGAATTAAAAAAAAGATGTGGTGGCAAAATATTAATTCATAGAGATGACAGTGAAGGACTAAATAATCCAGATATTAATTTATCACCATATATTGTAAGCGAAGAAATTGAATTAGAAGCGGACTCTATATTAGACGATGGAGACTTAATTCATTTAGGAAATTTAGAATTTAAAGTAATTCATACACCAGGTCATACTAAAGGTGGAAGTAGTTTATATTGTGAAAAAGAAAAATGTTTATTTTCAGGAGACACAATATTTAGAGGAACATGGGGCAGAACAGATTTACCTACATCAAGTAGAGTAGAAATAATGGATTCAATTGTAAATAAATTAATGAAATTACCAGACGAAACAATTGTTTATCCAGGACATGGAATGATGACAATGATTAAAGACGAAAAACCAATTTATTTAGAACTAAAACCTAAAAAATTTTAATAAAAAATAAGGTTTATAGGTATCCTTCTAAAAACCTAAATATATTATATAAGGAGAATAAAATAATGAAAACAGAGCCAAGAACATTAGCTGGAACAATGGAATTGTTACCAAATGAACAAATACAATTTGAACAAATGAAAAATAAAATAGAAAATACATATAAAAAATTTGGCTTTTTACCATTAGATACTCCAATAATAGAATTATCAGACGTATTACTTGCAAAAGCTGGTGGAGAAACAGAAAAACAAATATATAGATTTACAAAAGGAGATAATGACTTATCACTTAGATTTGATTTAACAGTACCACTAGCAAAATATACAGCAAAAAATTATGGAAATTTAAGTTTTCCATTTAGAAGATATCAAATTGGTAAGGTTTATCGCGGAGAAAGACCACAAAAAGGAAGATATCGTGAATTTTATCAATGTGATATAGACATTATTGGAGATGAAAAGTTAGATATAATTAATGATGCAGAAATGCCTAGTGTTATATATTCTATTTTTAAAGAATTAGGATTTGAAAATTTTACAATTTGTATTAATAACAGAAAGATTTTAAATGGTTTATTTGAAGAAATAAACCAAAATGAAAATGCTGTTGAAATATTAAGAATTATAGATAAAATAGACAAAATAGGAAAAGAAGCAGTTATTGAAGAATTAGAAAAATTACAAATAAATAAAGATGGAATAAATAAAATATTAGAATTTATTTCAATAAGTGGAACTTCAGACGAAAAAATAGCTAAATTAAAAGAATTAAATTTTCAAAATGAAATGTATAAAAAAGGAATAGAAGAAATTGAAGCAGTTGTAAAATACGTTAGATTATTTGGAATATCAGATAATAATTTTAAAATTGATTTAACAATAGCTAGAGGATTAGACTACTACACAGGAACTGTATATGAAACATTTTTAAATGATTACAGAGAATTAGGAAGTGTATGTTCAGGAGGAAGATATGAAAATCTAGCTGAATATTACACAAATAAAAAATTACCAGGAGTGGGAATTTCAATTGGTTTAACTAGATTATTTTATAAATTAAATGAATTAAATTTAATAAAAGCAAAAGAAAGATCAGTTTCAAAAGTTATGATAATTCCTATGATTGAAAATTTGGAAAAGCCAGTTAGTTTGGCTACAGAGCTTAGAAATTTAGGAATTAATACACAAGTATATTTGGATAATAAAAAAATAAAGGCAAAATTTAAATATGCAGATAAACTTCAAATTCCATATGTTATTGTTATTGGAGAAGATGAAATTGCAGAAAATAAAGTTACTTTGAAAAATATGCAAACAGGTGAAGAAAAAAAGATTGAATTTGATGCAATTGAAATAATAAAAAACATATAATTTACAAGATTAATGGCTATTATAATTACTACTAAAAAACATTGAAATATAAAGTTTTAAATGTCAATTCCTCGGCTTATTACAAAATTTAAGAAATTCTAACTTATTTTCTGGCACCCTTCCGCTATTCGCGAACTCTTTCCAGAAAATTTCGTAAGAATTTCTAAAATTTTTCCATACACATTCGTCATTGAATTTAAAATTTATATTTTCAATGTTTTCTTATTTTAATTTTTTTGTTAAGCCATTAATCTTGTAAAATTATATGTTTTTATTTATAAAGCAATTTAATTCTATTTCCTGTTTTTTCTATTATTCCATCATCTTTTAAAAGTTTCATTTCTCTCATCATTGCACTTCTATCAACTCCGAGAAAATCAGCTAAATCTGTTAAAGAAAATGGTAATGTAAATGTTTTACTTAAATTACGTGTTGCAACAATATTAAAATATTCGACTAATTTTTCTCTAATTGAACGCTTTGTTAAAAGTTCTACACGCATATTTAAACTTGTTATTTTATCTAAAATTAACTCTGGTAGAATTTGAGTTAATTTAATATGAAAAGGGCAGTTGTTTTGACATTTATTATGAACATTGCTATATAAATAAAAAAGAACTTCACATTTTTCTTTTGCTTCTACTAATAATTCATTGTTTGTTGTTATTATGTAAAAAACTTCTCCGAAAATATCATTTTTTGAAAAGTGTTCTACAATAGTTCTATTTCCATTTAGGTCATATCTTACTAAATTTGCACTTCCAGATATTAATATACATAATTGATTTCTTTTTTGAATATAGCTTGTTATTATTTCATTTTTTACAAATGTTTTTTTTTGAACTCTTGAACAATTTTTTTGAAATTCTAAAATAAAGTTTTCTGTGTTTAATTCCATTAAAATTTATCCTTGTATAATATATTTAGGTTTTTAAAAGGCTACCCATAAACCTTTTAGTTGAAAACAAAGGGCAACTTACTTCACTTTGTTCTATACTAGGAAAGTTCTATGAACTTCCTATAATAGAAATATATTGTTAATATTATACTATAAAATAGTTGCAACTGCAACTATTGAAATAATAATAAAACATAAATAGTTTATTAGATAATACTTTCTCATATTAATTATGTTAAAATATTATTCTATAACATAAATAGTTATAAATAATAAAATTTTGTAATTAAAATGTAATAGAAGATAAAACCATTGAAACAAAAGAATTATAAATTTTGATACAATAATTTGTTGCTTTTGCAACAGAAAAAGTATTTTCATCGTGTATAATAAGAACATATCAAAAATAAATATAAAACAATATTGATAGGGGGAAATGTAAAATGAAAATAATAAAAAGAGATGGTAGAGCTGTAGATTATGATAGGGAAAAAATAAAAATAGCAATTGAAAAAGCAAATAAAGAAGTAAAACCAAAAGAAAGAGCATGTAAAGAAGACATAAAAGAAATTATTAATTATATTGAAGAACTAGGAAAGAAAAGAATGCTTGTTGAAGACATACAAGATATAATTGAAGAAAAATTAATGTCTATGGGAAAATACGAATTAGCTAAAAGATACATTGTATACAGATATACCAGAGCTTTAGTAAGAAAACAAAATACCACAGATGAAACAATATTAGGACTAATTAGGAATGAAAACAAAGAGCTTGCAGAAGAAAATTCAAACAAAAATATAATGCTAGCTTCAACTCAAAGAGACTATATTGCAGGAGAAGTTTCTAGAGATTTAACAAAAAGAATGTTATTACCAGAAAAAATTTCAAAAGCACATGAAGAAGGAATTTTACATTTTCACGATGCAGATTACTTTATTCAACCTATATTTAATTGTTGTTTAATAAATATATCAGACATGCTAGACAATGGAACAGTTATGAATGGAAAAATGATTGAAAGTCCAAAAAGTTTCCAAGTAGCATGTACAGTTACAACACAAATAATTGCAGCTGTTGCAAGTAACCAATATGGCGGACAATCTGTAGACATGATCCATTTGGGAAAATATTTAAGAAAGAGTTACAATAAATTTAAAAAAGAATTCCAAACAAAATATGGACATGAAGTTTCTGAAAAAATAATAGAAGAAATGGTACAAGACAGATTAAAAACAGAACTTAAAGCAGGTGTACAAACAATACAATATCAAATAAACACATTAATGACAACAAATGGTCAATCACCTTTTGTAACATTATTTTTACACTTAGAAAAAGATGATCCATATATAAAAGAAAATGCTATGATAATAGAAGAAATATTAAGACAAAGATATGAAGGAATAAAAAATGAAGCAGGAGTATATGTAACACCAGCATTTCCAAAATTAGTTTATGTTTTAGACGAATGCAATTGCCTAAAAGGTGGTAAATATGATTATTTAACAAAAATGGCTGTTAAATGTTCATCAAAAAGAATGTATCCTGACTACATTTCTGCTAAAAAAATGCGTGAAATATACGAAGGAAATGTATTTAGCCCAATGGGTTGTAGAAGTTTCTTGTCACCTTGGAAAGACGAAAATGGAAACTACAAATTTGAAGGAAGATTTAATCAAGGTGTTGTAAGCATTAATTTACCACAAATAGGAATAATAGCAGATGGAGACGAAGAAAAATTCTGGAAGCTATTAGATGAAAGACTAGAGCTTTGCAAAGAGGCTTTAATGTGTAGACATTATGCACTACTTGGTACAAAATCAGATATAAGCCCAATTCACTGGCAATACGGTGCAATTTCACGTTTGAAAAAGGGAGAAAAAATAGATAAATTACTATATGGCGGATATTCAACAATGTCATTAGGTTATATAGGAATATATGAAGTTACAAAATTAATGACAGGAGAATCTCATACTACAGAAAAAGGTCATGAATTTGCATTAAAAGTTATGAAACGTTTAAGAAATGCAACAGACAAATGGAAACAAGAAACAAATATTGGATTTGCTTTATATGGCACACCAGCTGAAAGTTTATGCTATAAATTTGCAAGAATTGACAAAGAAAGATTTGGAACAATAAAAGACATAACAGATAAAGGATATTATACAAATTCATATCATGTAGATGTAAGAGAAAAAATTGATGCATTTGAAAAATTATCATTTGAAAGTGAATTCCAAAAAATATCTTCTGGAGGAGCTATTTCATATATTGAAATACCAAATATGAGTAAAAACATTGAAGCACTAGAGGCTGTAGTTAAATTTATATATGACAATATTCAATATGCAGAATTTAATACAAAATCTGATTATTGCCATGTATGTGGTTTTGATGGCGAAATAATAATAAACAAAGACAATGAATGGGAATGCCCAAATTGTGGAAACAAAGATCATGAGAAACTAACAGTAGTTAGAAGAACATGTGGATATCTAGGAGAAAACTTCTGGAATGTTGGAAAAACAAAAGAAATAAAACAAAGAGTAATGCATTTATAAAAACTTAAAGAATATAAATGGAGTATATCAGAAAGTTTGTGTAAACTTTAAACTTCTTATGATAATTTTAAAAAATTTTAATATTTAATTGACAAAATTATAAATGCTAAAGAAAAGCCTAATAACAAAAGTTATTGGGCTTTTAAAAATCTGTCAATTAATTGAAGTCTACATTTATTTTCAAATTCATCATCTAATGGTGTTAAGTTTATAGTTTCATTATATTTTCTATTTAAACAGTGTTTTATTATATAATCTGTAAGTTCAGGATTTTTTGAAAGTAAAGGACCATGCAAATATGTTGCAATAACATTATTGGTGAAAAATCCTTCTTTTGTATCTCCAAATTTATTTCCATTACCATATAGTACATTACCAAAAGGTGATGAAATATTAAATGTTTGTCCACCATGATTTTCAAAACCTATAATTTTAGTTTTTTTACCATTTAGCTCTGTTTCTATAATAATATTTCCAATACATCTTTTTTTTCTATCTTCAATTGCTTCTGTATAGTAGTCAAAAATTTCAAGACCTGGTATAATATTTCCTTCTACACCTTTATAATATTTTCCAAACAATTGATATGCACCACAAATTAATAAGAAAAATACACCGTTTTCAATTGCTTCTTTTATGTTGTTCTTAAATTGTAAAAGGTCTTTGGCTAAAATACTTTGCTCTTGATCAGCACCACCACCTGCAAAGACTAAATCATAACTACTAAAATCTGGGGTAGAGTCACCAATTGAATAAGAGTCAATAATAACATTATAGTTTCTTTTTTCAAGTCTATATTTTAAAACTTGTATGTTGCCATAATCACCATATAATTCTAATATGTCAGGATATAAATATAATATTTTAAATTCTTTCATAATTATTTATGTATCATATAATATAATTATATGAAATCTCCTTGTAATATATTTAGGTTTTTAATGGATTTACCTATAAACCATTTTTAGTATTTCATTTCTGGTTGGTTGTAAAGAAGTATAATTAGCAATAACATATTTTTTTGTATTAGTACTATATAAACTTTCTACTGCTTTGTTTAAATCTAAATAGGCTTCTATTTTAGAACATGGATATCCAGAAGTTTTTATTCTAATTGCCATGTCATAAGCTCTTGTGCCAGATGTAATAATTCTTGTTACATTTTGTAATTTGTCAAAATTGATATCCCAAATCCAAGAAACATCATGTCCATCTGCTAAATTATCATTTAAAACAAATAATAATTCTTTTTCTGAGCTATCTTCATTAAGAATTCGTAAGCTTACATTAGCTCCAGTTGGATTTTTAGCTAAATTTATAATTGTAGGTATATTTTTTACGCTTAATTTTTCTAATCTACCATTATTAAGTTCAAATTTTGAAATAGCATTTTGAATTATTTCTGTATCTATGTTGTATAAGCTTAAACAACTAATAACAGCTGTAAAATTATAGATGTTATAAATACTATTAAATTTAGTTTTATATTTTATATTATCTATTTCAAATGAACGATTTTCTAAGTCAATATTCTGGGCTAGTTTATAAATATCATTTTTTCCATATCCGCAATTAGGACATTGAAATTTACCTATGTGAGAATATTGATAATATTCATATTCGATTCTTGTATTACAAAATGGACAAAATTTACCTTCTCCAGCTTCTTTCATATTTTTAGTTGCATATTTATATTTTTCAACACTGAAATAATAAATATTTTTATTATCTGGGTTAGCTTTTCCAAGTCTTGAAACATTTGGGTCATCATTGTTTAAAATTAAGTTGCCTGTATAAGTTTTTAGAAAATCATTTATTTTTAAAATTAAAGATTCAACTTCGCCATTTCTATCTAATTGATCTCTGAAAAAATCAAGAATAATTAAAGAGTCTAATTTTAAATCTTTAAAAATAATTGGAACATAACCTTCGTCTACTTCAAAAACTAGATAATCAGCTTTGATTTTTCCTGTTAAAGAACATGATTTTAATAATGTAGAAAGAATGCCTGTTTCCATGTTGTTGCCTTCTGTGTTGCTAATTACTTTTTTTCCAGCAGATTGCAATATATAACCTATAGCATTGTTTGTCATGGTTTTTCCGTTTGTTGCTGTTACAGCAATTATGGGGCAATTTATTTTAAAGTATTTAAATATTTTAGGGTTCCAATCATATGCTATTTTGCCTAAAAGATTTCCACCATTTTTTTTGAAGAGTTTTAGAATGAAGTATAATATTTTCATTGATAAAGTGATAAAAAAGTTTTTCATTTTATTTTTCTCGTATAATGAACATTGTAACAATATACGAACTCCTTTCTTTAAAAAATTTACTTTCCTATTTTCTTATTTGTTCTGATGGGGTTATTATATCATAAGTGTAATATATTTTAAATATTTAATTTGTAAATTAAATTAAAAATGGTATCAAAAGAATAGTAAATCAAATAAATGCAGAAAAAGAAAGCATAGCAAAATATAACGGATATTATATTGGAAGATATGAAACACAGATTATAAAATAATATAAAATTTTTAATTGTGTATAAAATATTAAAGCCTATATAAAATTGTATTTTTTATATAGGTTTTTCGTTACGAAAATTTATTTATATTTGTATGAACTATATTAATAATAAATTTAATTTATTGTTTTATTGTTTTTCAATATTATTAATATTATTAATTTCTTCTACAGACAATCCAGTTATTTCATGAATTGTATTTTTATCAAAATTTTTGTTAAGCATTTTTTTAACAATATCTTTTTGAGTTTGAGATATACCAGATTTAATGCCCTGTGTCATGCCTTGTTTAATACCTTGTGTAATACCAGCTTTTAAGCCTTTATCATATCCAGCATCTTCAATGGCTTTTTGATCCAT
>CAKPHJ010000017.1 GCA_934157205.1 uncultured Clostridia bacterium | reverse complement strand
TACAATGAAATATTAAATAAGGTAAATTCTGAATTAAAAAATTATAATGAATTTCCTAAAGAATTGAATCCTATGCAAAAAACAGTTGGTTGGATGAGTGTTGAATGGAATACTCTTGATGACAAAAGTGATTCGAACATTGCTGAAATGATGTTAAAAGGTACAAACATGGGCATAATTGAAGGAGTAAAATTATTGAATAATAACCCTGAAGTAGATGAACCTATTAAAAATATTCTTAATGATTTTATTAAATTTCAAGAAAACAATGTTGAACAATTAAAAAAATATTTATAGCGGATATTAAAATATTAGCACTTATTATAACATTTTAAAGCCCGCATCTTTATTTGTGCACGAAATTTGCTTTGCAAATTTCTGTGCATTGTTATTGGCTAAGAGCAAACCACCCATTTTACGGGTGGTTATAATTGTTCTTAAACTTTTATTTCATAACATCTTTTTGTTTTTTTCTTTTTATTTTTGTTATAATTCTTATATTTTTTAAATTTGGATATGCATTTATTAATCTTCTATGTAACCATGATTTTTCTCTTAGAATTTGTTTTACTTTTTCTGTTATTTCTTCTGTATTATCTTTTACCAATTTACTTCCTTCTTTGTTTATGCTTGAAATAACATTTGAAGAAATTATATTATCTACTAAAAATATAATAGCTAAAATTGCTGTTATTACATGTAAATAAATTGCTGGTATTTTTTCATATATATTTAACAACCATGGATTTGTCACATACATTATTATTACACCTAAAATTCCAAATGGTATTAATGTTTCTAAGCATATTCTACCATTTATATTAAATTTTTTATTACTATAATCCCACCATCTAGCATGATACCTTTTTTCCATGAAATAACTTGTAAAATATTCTATTATTGAACAAATTATTGTTGACATTACAAACAATACTAAAACATCATATGTATATCTTTTTAATAATAATGTTATTGCAATAGCTCCCCAACCATAAATAGGGCAATATGGTCCAATTAAAAATCCTCTGTTTATAAATTTTCCCTTTTCTATTAGTTTACATATAACTTCCATGCACCAACCTAAAAAAGCATATGAAATAAATAGTAGGAAATATATTTCTATTGTATTTATCATTTTTTTCTCCTTTTATCTTATGAAATTTGTTGAAATTATTGGTTCATTTTTTGGATATTCAATTCCTAATTTTTTTCCTGCATTTATACATTTAAGTAACCATGCCATATTATTTCCAAGTGTTCGCATTGTTTGCATTCCTTCTTCATCTTTTAAAACTTCATCTGGTTTATTACCATGTACCATGTTCCAATATTGTGAAGAAACTATAGGCATATTACTTATACTAAAATATTTATTAATTTCATCTAATGTAGCACTTGCACCGCCTCTTCTACAACTAACAACTGATGTTGCTATTTTATTTGAAAATAAATTTCTTCTTCCATAAAAAACTCTATCCATAAATGATGAAATCATTCCAGAAGCAGAAGCAAAATGAACTGGACTTCCAAAAACAAATCCATCTGCTGTTGGTACTTTTTCTAAAAATTCGTTTACTTTGTCATTTAAAATACATTTTCCAGTTTTTAAACAATTTCCACAACCTAAACATCCAGATATAGGTTTTACTCCAAGCCAAAATATTTCAGTTTCTATATCATTGTTTTTTAAGCTTTTTTCTACTTCTTTTAAAGCAGTATATGTGCAACCTTTTTCATGTGGACTTCCATTTACTAAAATTACTTTCATTATTTTCATTCCTTTCATTTTTTATAACATTTTACTCTAAATATTTTAAAATATCAAGTAAAGTTATTTAACTAATTTTACACAATATTTTAAACACACCCAACCACTTGGAATTAATCCAAATTCATTTTTTACTTTTGTAACTGTTATTACAGTTCCATATCTTAGTCCATTTGTATATTCATTTCCTAATTTTTTATTTTGTATTCTTGCATTAATTGTTAGCTGTTTCCATGTTTTTAGTCTATATTGCGTTCCTGCTCCCGCTCTAACATTTAATACACTTGCAACAACTTTATAATTTCCATTTGTATATTGATTTTGATAATCCTGTTTTGTATCTTCATAATAATTTGAAGTATAGTTTTTCAAATAACTACTATAAACCCATTGATTTGTTCCTATTCTACTCCAATTGCCATTATTTTCATATACATTTACTTTTGTTCCATTTGATAATGCTCCTACAATTTTACCTCCAGCACTATTTCTTATATTTAACCCCTTTTTGGTATTAACATACATTACATATCCTTGTTGTATAACAGGTTGCTGATTTTCTTGAACATTTGAATCATGTTTATACACAAAAAATGCTTTATAATTAGCATACTTCATAAAATTTTCTATGCTACAATAAACTGTATTTCCATCTACTTTTACCTTTCCACGCCTTGTTGATGTTTCAAACTTTCCAGTGTATAAATATGGATCATATATTTTTAATGTATTCCCTTCAATACCAGTAATAACAACAAAATGCCCACCAGTTGTAAATAGCCCATTTGCACAACTTACAACTACATAATTTTGATTTTTTACTAATTGTACTGCATTTTGAAAATTTGATGTTTCTTGATACTCAATATTAAATGTATCTGCTACAAACCTAAATGCTGACCAATATGTACCTTGGTTTCTGCTTCTATATCCATACTGTGTAAATAAATTTGCCATCTCTGGTGGTGATATTGTTCCTTTAATAGCAGTTACAATCATTGCGGCAGCAGTAGGCCCACACCCACTAGTTCCTATTGTTTGTGAACTATCTGCTATACTAGAATACATATTATTTTTCCATCTATTGTCTATTTGTGAATAATATGTTAAACCTACATAACTTCCCAAATTTACACTTGGAAATTCATTTGTACCATTATACGCAATTTCTCCTTGTTCTTTAAAATTTTCACCTTCTACAATTTGTTCTTCTGATACTTTTTTTTCTTCTTCTTCACTTTGTATTTGTATTTCATTTGAAGGTAATTTCTTTATCTGCTCTTCTGTCATATTATAAATACTAATATGTCCAGATCTTTTTTGTTTGTTTTTTATTTCTTGATTTATTTCATTTTTATTTAATTCATCTTGTTTTGTCTTTTCTATATTTTTTATTTTAAAACAGGTTAATATAATAACTATAGTTACTATTATTGAAATTATAACTTTATAGCTTTTTTTCAAACTTTATCCTCCTTTTCCCTTAATTTGTGATTTATTATTTACTAATTTTTTAGCATCAATTATTTTATTTTTGCTTTATTTAACTTTTATGCTATAATTTCTTTTTTAATAACTTTTATCTGTTTTTATTTTAAAATTTTTAATATATATGACATGTGACCATACTGGCTAGGCACCACTACTAAAGAAAGCACGACAATTGTCGTGCTTTCTTGGGATAACTACATTTGATTATGTGAGATTCCGCGATATATAAACATAATATACCGCTTTTCCTCTGACATCATACCATTCAAGGAATGATTCCCACAGTTCTCCAATGTTTTCCTTTTTTGAATTTTTTAGAAAAAAGTTTTTATATCGATATTCCTCTCCTTTCAATATCAACATTTGTTGCCAGCTTATTTCCACAAGAGCCACCCTTATTTTTTCGCTTCCATCTGTCAGTTCTCTCCCAATTCTCACATATTTTTTAAAATCCGAATATGATTGAATCAATTTGAACTCTTTATTTCTATATGGATTGTCCCGTTGTTCCCAACTCGAAAACCCTGCATTCCTGATTACTTCAAGAATGCTTAAAGCTTCCTCTCTCATTGCTTTCTTCTCAGATACTTTTTTCAAAGTATCTAACAGCTCTGACTCCACATTTATGTCTGTTTCTGCGACATGTATGTCCTTTGCCCATAAGGGATCATACCATTTTCTTATTTTTTTAAGCAATTTAATAATTGCTTCCTGCTCTGCTCCTACTTCACATTGTAGGAGTAGGCTTGTCCCGTTTTCGAGCCCTCTTTTGAACCGTTCAAACATTACATACCGCTCCAAACTCTCTCTGTTTAGGTATGAGCCTCCTCTCCAATACTTATCACTATAAATCTCTTCAATTCTATTAAGCTTTCTTATGATATTATCCGGAACTATAATCATAATATTCCTTCTTCCTTTTCAAATTTTTTCCGTTCAATTTAAACGGATTTAACATAATTATACTACACTTTTATGTTTTTTGCAAATTATTTTCAAATATTTTTTATACTCCCCATCTATAAATATCTTCACCATTAATTACCTTAATTCCATTTTTTATACATAAATCTGCCAAAGTTCCATTGCAATCTATAAGTTTTCCATCAAAATTACTACTATAAACTTTTCCTAATGCTTGTAATAGTATTAATAATTCTGATGCTATTCAAGTATCTATGCCTTTGCCTCATTACTTTTTCTAGCTTATTCTTTAAATAATTCTTCCTTCGTAATTTCTTTTTAGTTTTTCTATTCATCATCCTTTTACCCTTTTATTTATTAGATTAATCTTATATTTAATATACTGTTACATATTTTATCACAAATTATTAATATTTCAAATACTAATAATTCGTAGTATTATAACCAATTTTGTCACACTAATCAAACTCTATTCGATTTTCTTTTTTCTTCAAACTTCTCTTATTTTCTTTTTCTAATTGCTTTAAACTCTTTTTAGGTGTTGGTAAATCTTCTGGCATAGTTCCGTCCCGCTTGTTTAATTGCTTTTCTAACTATTTTCCCAATTTTATTATGAATATCACAAGCTTTCTTTTCAGTATCAACTTTATCTCTCTTTAATCTTGATTCTGTCTGTGTAATACGAAATAAGTTAGCTGCAAGCTCTTCACTTCCCATATTGTCTAAAATATTTTCTCTATATCTCAATCCTTTTCTTTTAGCAATATCATCATCAGTTTCTCCATTGTATAGACCTTTATATCCAGCATTATGAAATTTATCAAAATTTTTAACTCCTGCATTTTTAGCAGTTTGATTAAGCGAATAATTTCCTTTTCTTGTCAAATTTCTTTGATAAAATCTTTTTTCATCTTCTGTTAATGAACTATATTCTTTTTCACTAATTTCTTGTTTTCTGGTTTGTATTGCAAAATATGTTTGTGCAAGAGCAATAACTTCTTTTCTAGAATCCCCATTTTGTGCTATTAAGTAGCAAGCTTAACGAGTTAATCTGTAGTCACTAATTAATACTTCTGCATTATTAGCACGTTTCGACAACTTGTCGGCACCAACAAAATGTTCAAACGCACTCATACCTCTATTTTCACATGCATCTATAGCTTTTATCATTTTTGTTTAGTTGATTGTTTAATTGTAATTAATTAAAATAAATTACAAAAAATGAATATCGATTATATCATACCACAAATTTACTTTAACTTACTATTTTTTCTACTATAATTATAATTTTATTTTTGTTTTTGTTACTTGCTTAATTTTAAATTTTGTTAGCTTTAGCTTACAAAATTTATTATAAAAATATGAGTAATGCGAATATTTTTATACCACAATTAAAATATTTTATTTATTGAGCTTATGCGAAATAAATTAAATATTAATCGTGCCAAGAAAGATATTTGATAAAATTTGAAAAATTTTATTATATATCTTTCTAAAAAAGGGTTGTTAGGGAAAAGAATTTTCCCTGACCATACAGAACGTCTGCGACGTTCTAGTATGTTAGAAACTCAAAATAAGTTTATTTAAAGAAAAATAATTGGAGGTGTTTTATTTTAAGTAAGCCTTCGAAGGCTATCTATAATAAAAAGGAATTAAAAAAATGAGTTATGCAATAATTAGAAACGCAAATTACAAAAAAGAAAATTTAACAGGACTATATAAACATAACGAAAGAAAAAACACTAATTACTCAAATAAAGATATTAATAAAAATAATTCAATTAAAAATTATTCATTAAAACAATGTAATACAACATATTCAAATGCAATAAAGAACTTAATACATAAAAATAATTTACAAGGTAGAATTATAAAAACTACAAATATAGCTTGTGAATTTATCATTACTTCTGATAAAGATTTTTTTGATGCAATCTGAATATATGAAACAAAAAGATATTTTCAAACTGCTTACGATTTTGTTGCAAATTATAAAAACTTAGGCGAAAAATACATTATATCTGCAAAAGTTCATATGGACGAATCAACACCACATCTTCACTTAGTTTTTGTTCCAGTTATCCATACTAAAGATAAACAAGGAAACACAATTGATAAAATTGCTTGTAGCCAATATTGGAAAGGAAAAGATAGATATAGACAATTACAAGATAAATTTTATTCTTATATGACTGAAAACGGATTTGATTTAGAACGTAGCAATACTAAAGATAATCCTCATATACCATATGAACCTGAAATCAGAAAATAGAAGACTTAAAAATTACATTGATAAAACTTTTGAAGTTGTAAAACATATTTTCAATTTTCCTTCTAATCTTTTCAAAAATATAGTCGAGAATTTTATTACACATATTGAAAAATAAATTAAAAATAAGTAACTTAGAATATCAAAGCTCTAGGTTACTTACTTTTTATTAATTATAATCTTCACTCTTTTTTTCTAATAGCTTAAAATTACAACATATTTTCTTCATAAAATAATTTTTTATACTTCTATTATATGTTTCATTGGCTTTTTCTTCTATTTCCTTACTATGCTTATTGCAAAAGTGATATTGACTTATTAAAATTTGTCTATATCCAGCATCTTCCTTATTTATATCAAATTCAACAAGCTGTTCCTTTTTTACAGGTATCATATTATTAAATCCTAATATTCCATATTTTCCATTATGTATTTTAAAAATAAATATATTATTTTTCATTGTTTGATGTGCTTTTCTTGGATGTTCGAGTGGAACAAAATAATCATATTTATCTATTTTCATTACAATACCTAAATACGGCCTTCTTGCCGAATAATTATCTTCCCTATTGGGATTGTATTGCACTCTGTTATCAAAAGAATATAAATATTTTATATAATTAATATCAATTTTATAAAGTCTTAATTTGTTCAAAATAATTCTCCTTAAAATAATTTCGAGCAAAGGATTTTACCTTTGCTCTTCTTATACCCTACTTTAGGCTAGGGATTTCCTCTTTCAAAATACCCTATTTTAATATTATTTTCAAATATCAGGCTAGGGGTTTCCTCTTCAATATACCCTACTTTATAGGCTAGGGATTTCCTTTTCATAATATTTTTCAATATTACTTCCTTTAGTATATTCATTATACAATTTTTTATTACATTTGTCAAACTATTTAAGCCTTATCTTCTTAACTTATAAAACTTACAAAAATTATGCCAAGAAACATCTGCACTAACTACATATTGCCGCTGTTGCGAGCACAATTAAGTGAATAGAAATTAGTCTTACAGGTAAAAAAATTAATTTGAATTCACTCGCTTAAGTGCGTCTTTTTTTCTTGTCTATATCCTCATTTTACACTAAAAATATGCAAAAATCAATGTTTTAGCATTAAATTTTTGCTTATAAATAGCATTTACTCGGTAACTAGAATTTACTTTTTCCAAATAGAATTTACTTTTTCAATTGACCTTAAGTATAAAAGTGATACTAAATTGAATTACCAATTTAATACCACTTTTAATTCCTATTTTAGTTGTTTGAATTCTGGAACAACATCTTCAAAGAACTTAAAAGCTTCAATCAATGTTCTTCCTTGTTCATAGAAAAAATATCCACCTGCAATTCCATCTTTTTTACCTTTTTCAACTAATTCAAAAAAGTTAAACCACTCACGTTCTATAATTTCTTTCGATGGTTTTTGATGTGTTGCTATCCATTCAAGTTGCCAGTTAAGCAGTTTATCAAGAATAACAGTAGTCTTTTCTACAAACTCTTGTTGCTTTTCAATCCGTTTCAAAATAGTCATGTTATTATCCTCCTTGTAATAACTCGGAGGTATACCCTCCGAGATTTATTGTTAAAATTCTCTTTGGGTACAGAATATAACTAATTTTATTATAGCACATTCTACATAAAATAGCAATTATTAACATAATATTTTGCTTTCTACACTATTAAATAAATATAAAGCAACTTGATTTTGTTTGGTTGTTTCCATTTCCATAAGTTTAGCCATTACAAACATTACAAGCTTATATTTTGCAAAATTTATTAAAGTAGTTCTATATTCTTCATCAATATCTTTTAACATAGTATCAAATTTTTCATAGTTTTCTTTAGTGTTGTATATAAGACCTAACCATTTACTTTGGATCATACATATTGCTAGTCTTAATTTATCTTTTATATTCATATCATTTATCATATTTATTAAAAATTTAACTTTTTCGGTTTCCATATTATAATTACCTCCATATTAAAATTTTATATCGTTTTTATTTTTATTCTTTCCAGCTTTATTCTCATCTGGTATAGTTATTTTTTTATAAATGTTATTAACAATTTCATTATCATTGTCGTCAAATATTCCGTTCTTGTATAGTTCATCACTAACAATTTTATAATTATTATCTTTATCATAGCAAATTCTTTTATGAAAGTGGCTCATAATACTATGCCAAAAGCCTTTGAATTTCTGTAACTCTTGTTTTATCTTTTCTTTTTCAGTCTGTAACTTGCTAATAATTTTATCTTTGGTAGATAGTTCCTTTTTCAAATCGCCAATTTCATTATCTTTTAGTTCGAGTTCATACTTTAAGGAACGATTTTCTTTTTCTATTTCAAAAGCAGAATGCTCAAAATCGCTAATCGCCATATTTAAGTCATTTACACTTCTAACAGTTTTAGTAATATCTTTTACGTCTCTTGTATAATTTTTTAATTTCTGGACATCTTCGCTTGAAATAACCATATTATTTTTGTTCATTAGAGTAGGTTTTAAATTATTTAAAATTTTATCTACATCATTACTGATATTATCAATAGCTTTAGTTTGAGTATTTGCTTTTTCAAGCTTTTGTTCCTTTTTAGCTAATTGTTTCTTGATTTCTCTATAATCTCCCATATCTTTAACATTTATATCTTGATTTCTGCCTTTTTGCTTTTCCTTTAATCGTGTATTGACCTCATAAAACTTGTTATATGACTTAATACAAGCATTTCTCATTTTATCTTGTGTTTCAGTTAGTGAAGTTTTTGTAAATATCTTACTTTTTCCAACTTGCTTTTTCATTCCTCTTGTGCAATTTTCAACTACTGGAACTCCTACAATATGCATATGAGGAGAGGTTTCGTCAAAGTGAATTGTTGCATTTGCTATTTTAAAAGTTGGTACAATTTTAATTAAATCTTTGACTTGTTCATTATATACATCAATCATTTTTAATCTATATTCTTCATTTTTATCTTTCCAAAAATCCATATCTCCAAGTTCAATAATAATTTCACAAGCAATATCATTTTGAGAATTACATATTTTTTCAAAATAGTTGCCAATTTTTCTATCTGCTCTTGTTTGCTTGTTATCGTACTCAATTCTAGCTTGTTCAAATTCATCTAAATATACTTGTTTCACATCTTCTACAATGTCACTGGTTCCATATATAGTTGTAATAAGTTCTCGCTGATTATCATAATCTCGTAAATTATGCTTATTTACCCTTGATAAATCATTTGCATTTTGAATAGCATTATTGGAAAGAGAAGTAGTACCAGAAACATTTTCTTTTGAAACTTTCTTTGCTAATTTACTTTTATTTTTATCACTACCCAAGTGAAAAGAATAAGCTAATTCTTGTTCCATATAAGCACCTCCTTGAACTTGCTTCGAAGCACAGGACTTTGACCTTGTCATAAGTCCTAACCCCCTATGAGTTGTGTCATACTAACACAACTCGGGGGCTCTGCGAGGCAATAAAATTTATTTTTAGCAAATAAATTTTATTCAAATTAACTACCACCACTTTCATTTTTATTTCATAAAAACAAAACGTGCCACATTAATTTGATTCTTCTGTATCTTCTTCGCAGAATTTTACTGGCTTAACACCTACTGATATAGGAACAGGTTCTTTCATATAAATTACACTATCATTACTTTCATCTGGAATATAATCAAATGCTGTATCAATATCTTGCATTTGAAATTTATCTTCTTCGTTAATATAGATTATTCCAAATTTATAAGTTTCCATTTTATTATCTGGATCTAATTTATAATAATCCTCTAAAGGAAACACTCTAACAATAGCACTGTTATCTTCAGTAAAGTTAAAATAAAACATTTGCTCTTGAACATTGTATGTTGCCTCTGTAAAATGTACATCATAGTATTGTTGTAATCTCATTATTATTTCGCCAACTTCTTCCTCTGGCAAATAGTTACTAAACCTAACACTTCCTAATACATTACCTAATATCATAGGCTTTGTAGTATCAATATAACCTTTAGCAAATAATTCTTGGCAAGGATTACAAATAGATTCTCTAAAATTAATTTGCTTTACTGCTATTATTGTCCCTATAATATCTAATTCAATATCTTCAACATATCTCATTATTAAATCAGCTTGTTCTTCTCGTGTGTAATCTTTCCAAGTTTTAGTTCTTTCTTGATATTCTTTAGATAATTTAATTTTATTTATAAAATCAATATCTCTTTTTAATAAAATATCTCTTGGTGTGAATTTCAATTCTTCCACACAATCAGTAGTATCTAATTTACTTTCAAGTTCTTCAATAGCATTTTCAACAATTTTCTTTTCTTCGTTATATTCATTCATTTCAAAAACTCCATTGATATAGGCTTTTTTTATTCTTTCAAGTTTATTTTTCTGATTATTTATTTCTTTTTCTAATTGTTCTTTAGGTTCATCAAACTTTTGCTTTATCATAGGTAAGAAGAATTGATTTACAACAGAGTCATATTCAGTTAATTCATCTATAAATTGCTCAAAATATTCATTTATTAGATTTTCCTTAAATTGAACTTTACAATCATTACAATAATAGTAAAAGTATGTCTTACCATTTTTCTTTGTAGTAGCTTTACCACCTAAAATACGATTACATTTAGGACATTTTAATTTTTGTAAATATAAATATGTCAAAGTTCTTTTATAACTTCTTGAATTTTTCTTTTTTTGTACTTGGCAATCAGCCCACATTTCTTTAGATATAATAGGCTCTACTACATTTTCATAATAAGTAGGGTTCTTTGTTCTTTTTCCGTGAACGAAATCACCTTTATATATCTCATTTTCAAGAATAGTAACAATAGTAGAATCTCTCCAATTATCTTTTCCTAATACTTTTTCTTCATTGAATAGATTACTTATTTTTTGATAAGAATAACCGTTATAATATAAATCAAATATTCTAACAACAATATCTTTTGTAGCATAATCAATTACAAGTCTTTTATCTTCGTGCTTATATCATAATGGTGCAACGTGGGGAATATGTCCTGACTTTATCGCTCCTGCTAGTCCTATTTTTGTTCTTTCGCTAGTTCTCTCAATTTCATTTTGACTAACACTCATTAAAAGTCTTGAAATCATTTTGCCATTAGCACTTGTTGTATTTATTTCATCATTCACACAATCTAAATAAGCATCATTTTCATCTAAAAATGTCATTAAATTTTCCCAATCATAAATACTTCTTGTTATTCTATCTAGCTTTAAAGCAACAATAGTATTTATCTTTTTAGCCTTAATATCATTTTTTAATCTTTCAAATTCTGGTCTATGATTACCAGTTTTAGCACTTATACCAGCATCTGTATAATAGTCTATTATCTCATAGCCTTTAAATTTACAAAACGATTCCAATCGTGCCTTTTGTTCTGGAAGGCTAAATCCGTTCTCTTGCTTGGTCTTCTGTTGATACTCTCATATATAAGCCACATTTTTTCTTTTCATCTTTCAATTTGCACAACCTCCTAACTTCAAAAAAGAGACATCAAAGTACAATACGAGTACTGTTGACATCTCTTAAATTAATTTATCACAAATAAAATACAATATAATTGTAATATAATATAAATTTTTCAAAGTACTCGTAAATCTATATTTGCTATTGTCCAAGAAAATATAGATAATTAATTGCCTATATTATATCACGATTTAAATAAATGTCAATTTTTTACAAATTATAATTTTTTCAAATATTCTTCTAATTCTGATAATTTAATCTTCCTTACTAAATTAGAAATATACACATCATTTGAATAATTGAAAACTAAAAAAGTAATACTTTTAATAATCACTTTATGTGGCTCAATATATGTAAGATTAGTTTTCTCTAATTTTCTAATGCTACCATTTACAAAAATAGGGGTAACTTTAGCAAATTCACATATAAATTCAAGCCTTTGTTTTAGACTTTCTTCAAATTGTAGTTCTTGCTTAATTATCTTCATTTTTAACACCATCCTTTCGTTTGGATGATTTTAATATTGTTTTTAGGCAACAAAAAAATCAACCAGATTTTATTTTCTGATTGATTTTGTATCAATTCTGTTCTATTAGTTCGAACAGAAACGTCATTGGTGCGGATGAAGGGACTCGAACCCCCACGTCGTTGACACTGGTTCCTAAGACCAGCGCGTCTACCAGTTCCGCCACATCCGCATTTGTATTTACAAAAATTATTTTAGCACATTACTAATTCATAGTCAAGTGGTTTTTTTAATTTTTATAAATAACTTTTTTAATTTTTGGCATTTTTATAAACAGCTTATTACAAAATATAATACTTCATGGCTTTTTAAAATTTAATATAAACTAATTTTCTTGTTAGTTCTTAATGTAAAAATTTATATATTATTATACTACTTATTATAACTAACAAGAAACCTATAATTTTCATTCCCATTGTAGCCTCATTTTGATCACCAAATCCAAAAAACTTTTTTGTAATTATACGTGCATCATATATTAAAACTACACCCACTAATAGCAATAGTGTTCCAATTAATTTCATTATTATTTGAATCATTTTTATCAACATCCTTTTATTAAAATTTTCATATATTATAATTTATATTTCTATTCTTTTCATAAACTTTTCTTGGATTAATTGTTTTAATAATTTATTTTCTTCTTTTTCTAGTTTAGAGTCTTTTTCTAATATTATATTTGCTAAATTTTGTACCTCTTTTAAAATAGGCATATCTTCAAATAAATTTGCTATTTTAAATTCTGGTATTCCATGTTGCATGGTTCCAAAAAAGTCTCCAGAACCTCTTAATTCTAAATCTTTTTCAGAAATTATAAATCCATCATTTGTTTCACACATTACTTTCATTCTTTTTCTTACTGTTTCGCCTTTTCCTTCAAATTTTAATATACAATATGATTTATATTCTCCTCTTCCAACTCTTCCTCTTAATTGATGTAATTGAGCTAAACCAAATCTTTCTGCATTTTCTATTACCATTATATTGCTGTTTGGTACATCTACACCAACTTCTATAACTGTTGTTGAAATTAGTATGTCTATTTTTCCGTTTTTAAAGCTTTCCATTATTTCATCTTTTTCTTTTGATTTCATTTTTCCATGTATATATGAAACATTATAATTAGGAAAAATTGTTGTTTTATATTGTTCGTATAATTCTTCTACAGATTTTAAGTCCATTTCTTCATTTTCTTCTACTAATGGACAAACTATATATGCTTGTCTTCCATCTTCTATTTGTTTTGCAATAAAATTATTTACTCTATCTGTCATGTTTTTGTTAACAGCATATGTTTCTATTTTTTTTCTGTTTGGTGGTAATTCATCTATAATAGAAATATCTAAATCACCATATAAAATTAATGCTAATGTTCTAGGTATTGGTGTAGCTGTCATAACTAACACATCTGGATTTTGTCCTTTTTCTACTATTTTTGTTCTTTGTTTTACTCCAAATCTGTGCTGTTCGTCTGTAACTACTAATCCTAGTTTTTTAAATTTTACATTGTCTTCTATTAATGCATGTGTTCCAATTATAATATCTATTTCTCCTGTCTCAATTCTTTCTAGTAATTGTCCTTTTTTCTTTTTGCTTATTCCAGATACTAAAAGCTCACATTTTATGTTTAAATCATTAAATATTTTTTGAAAACTTTGTAAATGTTGTACTGCTAAAATTGCTGTTGGTACCATAACCGCCACTTGATATCCACATTTTACAGCTTTATATGCTGAACACATTGCAACCACTGTTTTCCCTGAACCTACATCTCCTTGTAATAGTCTGTTCATTGCTTTTTCAGATTCCATATTTTGGTCAATTTCTTCTAATACTCTTGTCTGGGCTCTTGTTAATTTAAATGGTAGTTTGTTTATTATGTCAGACATTTTTGCTTCTTTGCTAAATTGAATACCTTTTTCTTCGTTTAAATAACTATTTTTTAATTCTAATAATGCTAACTGAGTAGATAATAATTCTTCAAATACAAGCCTTTTTCTGGCTTTTGAAAATTCTTCAATTTTTTTTGGAAAATGAATTTTTTCTATTGTTTCGTTTATTTCCATTAGTTGATATTTATCTATTATATATTTAGGTAAAGTTTCTTGCAAAGTTCCTTTTATTTCGTTTATAGCATTTTCCATTATTTTTCTTAATGTATTTTGAGATAGTTGATATGTTAATGGGTAAATTGGAATTATTTTTCCTGTGTTAAATTTTTTTCCATTTTCATCAAAAACAGGTGATAACATAGATATTTTTCCAAATTTATTGCTTATTTTACCATAAAACTGATATTTACATCCTACTTCAAATTTGTTTTTTATGTATGATTGATTAAACCACATTATAGTTGCTGTCCCTGTTTCGTCTCTAATTATTAGTTTTTGCATTGTTTTTCCTTTAAGTCTTACTTCTAAAACTCTTCCGCATGCGATTCCCTCAATTAAGGCTTCTTCTCCATCATAACATTCAGATATTGTTTTTGGTTTGCTTCTGTCTTCATATGTTCTAGGATAATATGTAATTAAATCTTTTAGTGTAAATATGTTTAATTTATTTAATAATTTTACTCTATTGGGACCAACACCTTTTATATATTTTACATCATTATCTAGTTGCATTTTTTTCATTCCTTTATTCTATAATTTTTAATATTTTAAAATCTAAAGCGTCAGCACTAACTAGTTTGAAGTCTATTCCAAAATAATTTCCTTCTATTGCTTCTTTTATAGACTCACTGTGTAAATGAGCATAATAACATTTTTTTATTTCATATTTTTTTAATGTGTCTATAAATATACTTGTTGTATTATTAATAATATTACTTTTTGTTATAGGTGGGTAATGTATAAATGCAATTATTTCGTCTTTTTCGTCTTTTATTTCTAAAGCCTTTTTTATAGATAATTCTAATCTTGAGTTTTCTCTGTTAAACATTTTTAAGTCTTCTTCTTTGTTTTCTGTTTTTCCCCAGCCTCTTGTTCCTACTATAATTTTATTTTTATATTTGTATGCTGTATTGTATATAAAACTTATATTCTTAAATTCGTTTGTCTTTAAAAAATTATTCATGCTATTTAATGTAGTCCACCAATAATCATGATTTCCTTTTAATAACAGTTTCTTTCCTGGTAGTGAATTTAAATATCTAAAGTCTTCATAAGTATCTTTTAAATATGTAGACCATGAAAAATCTCCTGGTAATACGACTAAATCATCTTCTTTAACATTTTTTGTCCAACTTTCTTTGATTTTTTCATCATGGTTTAGCCAATTATCACCAAATATGTTCATTGGTTTATTTTCGTGAAAAGATAAGTGTAAATCGCCTATTGTAAATATTGACATTTAAATTTCCTTTCTAGTTATTTTAATTTTAAATTTGGCACTGCATTTAAGTCTAAAGAATCTCTTTTTCCGTTAATATAATTATAATATCCACTTGATGCTATCATTGCAGCATTGTCTGTACATAGTTTTAAATCTGGCATATAAATTTTCATTCCTTGTTTTTCAAGTTTTTTAAATTCATTTCTAATATAAGAGTTTGCAGATACCCCTCCTGCTAATGCGATAGTTTTTATTCCTGTTATTTCTACTGCTTTTTTTATATTATCTACTAATACATCTGTTACTGCTTTTTCAAAACTTGCACATAAGTCTGCATCATTTATTGATGGGTCTTTATGTTTTAAATTAATAACTGCTGTTTTTATACCACTAAAACTAAAATCTAATGTTCCATCATCAAAATGAGTTTCTGGTAATTTAATATTTGCTATTCCTTGCTTTGCTAGTTTATCAACTTTTGGTCCTCCTGGATATCCTAAATTTACTACTCTTGCAATTTTATCAAAAGCTTCGCCTATGGCATCATCTCTGGTTTTTCCTAAAACTTTAAATTCTGTATAATTTATCACATGGACAATTTGTGTATTTCCACCTGACATCATCATACATAAAAATGGTGGTTGTAATTCTTTATATGTAATATAGTTTGAAGCAATATGTCCTTGTATATGGTTAACTCCAACCAATGGCTTGTTACATGCATAACTTAAAGCTTTTGCATATGATAAGCCAACTAGTAATGCTCCTACTAAACCGTGGACCATATGTTGGTGTTATTGCTGTTACATCTTGTAATTTTATATTTGCTTCTTCTAATGCTTTTTTGGTTACTCGTGAAATAGCTTCAATATGATTTCTTGAAGCTATTTCTGGTACAACACCACCATATTTTTCATGTATAGGTATTTGTGTGTCTATTATATTTGAAAGAATTTCTCTACCGTTTTTTACTACTGAAACAGAGGTTTCGTCACAACTTGATTCTATTCCGTAATGTAATTATATCTTTCATTTTATGTTTCCTTATATATATATTTGGATTTTTATATTTTGGAATCCATAAACCTATAATCCTACTATCATTGTAGCTAATTTCATAACACCTGATGTTACTATATTAATTGCTGGAGAAATTATATAACTTGCTAGACCTGTTATCCATATTAATACAAATATATAGTAAAAAATTAGCTCATTACTTCTAAACCATTCTTTAGCATTGTATGGTAAAAATGGTATTATTATTTTAGAACCATCTAGTGGTGGTAATGGTATTAAATTGAAAATTCCTAGCCCAATGTTTATACTTATTATTGATGAAATTAGCATCATTAATATACGTCCCATAGTAGAAATGTAAAAACTGCTGTCTACATATTTATAAATTAATGCATATATTATTGCAAATATAATTGCTAAAAATATATTCATTAAAGGTCCTGCAACTGATACAATTGCTTCTCCTTTTTCCATTGAAATTTCTCTTGTATAGTTTCTAGGATTAACATTTACAGGTTTTCCCCAGCCAAATCCAGCAAATAATAACATTACTATTCCAACTAAGTCTAAGTGTTTAAATGGATTTAAACTTAGTCTGCCTTCTTGTTTTGCTGTATCATCACCTAGTTTATATGCTGCATATCCATGTGCAAATTCGTGAAATGTTATTGCTATTAAAACTCCTGGTATACTAACTATTAACCAAAAAAATGATTCTGGATTGTTCATATAGTTTACAATACTTGACAATATTATAATTGCAATTAATATGTATATTGCTCTTCTGTCAAATGAAAAATTAAACATTTACATTCCTCCTTAAGGTTATTTTTCTGCTTTTATTTTAGTAACATTAAAATATAATATTTTGCCCATTTTATTTATCTAATGGTTTCATTGTTGGGAATAATAAAACATCTCTTATAGATGCACTATTTGTTAATAGCATTACAAGTCTGTCTATACCTATTCCAAGTCCACCTGTAGGAGGCATACCAAATTCAAGTGCTTGAATAAAGTCGTCGTCCATCATTCCTGCTTCTTCATCTCCTGCTTCTCTTGCTTCAACTTGTTTTTTGAATCTTTCATATTGATCTATTGGGTCATTTAATTCTGAAAATGCATTTCCGTATTCACGACCACCTATAAATATTTCAAATCTTTCTGTTAAACGTGGATCTGCTTTTTTCTTTTTAGCAAGTGGTGATATTTCAATAGGGTAATCATATATAAATGTAGGTTGTATTAATGTTTTTTCAACATATTCATCAAAGAATAAACTAATAATGTCTCCTCTTGTTTCTTTTGTTTTGTCTGGTATTTCTATTCCTTTTTCTTTTGCTAATTTAACAGCTTCTTCGTCAGTATTTATTTGGTTAAAATCTATTCCACATGCTTCTTTTATGCTGTCTATCATAGTTATTCTTTTCCAACCTGGTGTTAGGTCAATTTCTTGTCCTTGATATGTTATTTTTGTTGTTCCTAAAACTTTTTTAGCACATTTTGTAAATATTTCTTCTGTTATATCCATCATATCATTATAGTCTTCATATGCTGAATATAATTCTATAGAAGTAAATTCTGGGTTATGTCTTATATCCATTCCTTCGTTTCTGAATATTCTACCCATTTCATAAACTTTATCATATCCACCAACGATTAGTCTTTTTAGGTTTAATTCTGTAGCAATTCTTAAGTACATTGGTAAATCTAATGCATTGTGATGTGTTATAAATGGTTTTGCTGTAGCTCCTCCAGATATTGTATTTAGTATTGGTGTTTCAACTTCTAAATATCCTTTTTCGTCTAGAATTTTTCTTATTTCTGTAATTATTTTGCTTCTAATTTCAAATGTTTTCTTTACTTCTGGATTCATTATTAGGTCTACATATCTTTGTCTATATCTTAAGTCTGGATCTTTAAGTCCATGGAATTTTTCTGGTAATGGTCTTAAAGATTTTGAAAGTAGTGTTACTTCTTTTGCATGAACTGATATTTCTTCTGTTCTTGTTTTAAATACAAAACCTGTAATTCCTATAAAGTCTCCAATGTCGTATGTTTTAAATAATTTGTAACTTTCTTCTCCTAAATCATTTATACTTACATAACTTTGTATTTTTTCATTACTATCTTGTATGGTGCAAAAAGAGGCTTTTCCCATTATTCTTTTTGCAATTATTCTTCCACAAACTGTAACATCTTTTTGTTCAAAGTTTTCATAGTTTGATTTTATTTCACCAGCTGTATTTGTTCTATTAAATTTTGTTATTTCATATGGATTTTTACCTTGTTCTTGTAATTCTTTTAATTTTTCCATTCTTATTTGCATTAAATGGTTTATATCTAATTCTTGTTCATCTGTATTATTTTGATTATTTTTGTTTTCTTGCATTTTTCACATTCCTTCCTATTTTAAATAATATTTATTATACCTCAAAACCCTTTAATTGTAAAGAAATTTTAGTTGCTAATTTTCCAAACGTCTGCTTTTTTTTCTAATGTTATTTCTTCTTTTAAATATATTATTGGCTTTATTGATAATTCAATTGTTTTTTCTTCGTTATTTTCTATTAAATTTTCTCCATTTATATTAATATTATTTGAACTTTCACAATATCTAATTCCTTTTGTTGTTTCATCTTCATTGCTATATAGGGAATTGATATAGTATTTTGTTGCATTTGCTATTAAATTATATTTGCTTGTACCAAGTTCATTTAATGTTTTAGTATAATTATAATATTTGTTTTTTTCTTTTTCTTGATAATTTGTTATATTATTTATATCTTCTATTTTTATGCTTCTTCCTCCATCTGCAAATTTCGACTGTCCATACAAGTTGCAAATTTTATCTATTTCAGTTGTGCAATTTTTATAAGCTACTTTTCCAAATAATGTGTATAGCCCATTTTCTCCACCACCACTATTTGGTATTATATTTTCGTCTGCTATTAAAAGAATTTTACCATTTTCTACCCCAAATATTTTCCATTTTCCGTTATAATCATTTAATTTAAATATTTGGTTTGCATATCCATTATTTTCTAAACTTGATATATATTGATTTTTTTGTGTATTACTTGTGTCTATATTTTCAGTGCAGTTATATTCTACATATTCTCCTATTGGAATTTCAATTTGAGCTGTATTACTTTCTTCATAGTATATTCCATTTGTTATTTTATCATCTTTTATTATCCAATTATCTGTAGAAACTATTGTTTTTTTAGATTGTTTGTTATTGTTGTATACACATATTTCATAATTTCCTTGCTTTGTAACTATAAAGCTTAAATCTTGACTTATATTCCAATGTTCTTCGTTTTGTTCTTCATTTTCAGTGGTATCAGATGTAGTTTCAAGTTTATATTTCACTTTCCATTTATTTATGTTACCTTCGTAGTTTACTTGTGAAATTGTTATACGCCATTTGTCTGTTCCTAGTTTTTCTCTTTTTACCTCTTTAATAACTGGTTCTTGTTCTTCTTCTTTATATTCAACATTATATAAACTTTGAGGTAATTGCTCTAATGTATAATAAATTTTATCATCATATTTAAAGCCTTCATAACTAATAACACTTCTTTCTTTTATGTTTACAAGTTTGTTTTCATTTACTTCTTGTATGTTTAATTTTTTAAATGTATCTTCTGTATATAAACGATATCCAGAAGTATTTGTTATATTTGCTCCTTTAAAAGATTTTTGAGCTTGATTGTCAGATAATGAAATTTCTTCGCCGTAATTTAAAACTTCTTCATTTCCATTTTTTAATTGATCATATAATGAATTTACTTCTGTTTGCATTATTTTCATTTCTGTAGTAAATTTTGTTAATTTTGAACTTTTTATAATATCTTTTCCACTATATGTTGCTATTGATGCTAGTATTAATAATATAATTACTGTTGTTACTAATGCAATTAGGGTTATTCCCTTATTTTGTTCTATTATTTTTTTCATTAGTTTACCACCTTATAAATATTTTCAAATTATTTATATCATAAATTAATAATTTTTCATAGTGTTTTTTTCAATTTTGTCTATTATCAAAGTAATCCATCTAATTACTGAAAACTCTGCTATTGCAAATAATGTAACAAGTGCTACTGCTCTTCCTGATATTGCTTTTATTGCAAAAAAGTCTGGCATAATATTAACTGTAAAAATAATTCCCAAAATACATAAAATTATAACTCTTGTTCTATATTTATTTAGAGGTCTAATAATTTTATATAAAATTAAAAATCCTCCTGTAAAAAATAAATAACTACAAGCTGTTGTTATTTCTTGTCCACCTACATTAAACAAAACAGAAAATTCAACCATAGCTACAATTGCCAAAAATGATGTTATTGCAGCTGGAAGTGAATTTTTAAATACTTTTCTTAAAAAATTACCATTTGACTGTTTCTTTTGGTTTTCTTCAAATGTTAATAAAAATGCTGGGATTCCAATTATAAAAGCACTTCCTAAAGATACTTGATTTGGCTCTAGTGGGTATTGCATTGTGAAAATTATTGAATATATAGAAAGCAACAACGAAAATATATTTTTATATGTAAATAATGATGCTGATCTTGTTATATTATTAATATTTTTTCTTCCTTCATAAACTATATCTCTCATATTGCCAAAGTCTGAATTAAGTAGTACGACTTGTGCCGCTTCTCTAGCTGCATCTGCTCCAGAGCCTATTGCAATTGAACAGTCAGCTTCTTTCATTGCTAAAATATCATTTACTCCATCACCCGTCATTGCCACTTTTAAACCTAGCTCTTTTAATGCCTTAATTATTTGTTTTTTCTGTTCAGGATTTACTCGTCCAAAAATATTATATTTTTCTACCGCTTTTTTTATGTCTTCATAACATTTTAGTTCTCTACAATCAACATATTTTTCGTATCCTTTTATTCCTGCCTGTTTTGCAATTGATGATACTGTTGCTGGATTGTCTCCTGATATAACCCTAATTTGAACTTTTCTATTATAAAAAAATCTAAATATTTCTTTAGCATTTTTTCTTATTTCATTTTTTAAGCTTATAAATAAAATAGGAATATTTTTTTCATTTTCTTCTTTAACAAAAGCTAATATTCTTTCTCCTTTTTGAGCTCTTTTGTTAATTATATTCTTAAATTTTTTTCCAAATAAAATTTCTGGAGCACCTAATTTATATGTTAAATTTTCGTTTATTTTTACAAATGAAAATTTATTTTTTGAGTTGAAATTTTCTTTATTTATGTTTGGTAAATTTTCAGTAGAAATTCCATCTAAATATTCTTTTATAGCATCCATTGTTATATTATTATCATCTATTGTATTAATATATTTAGCTAAAATTTCTAATTTGGAATTTTTTCTGTCAGAAATAATACTATTTTCATTTTCATCAAATATATCTAACATTTGCATTTTGTTGTTTGTAATTGTTCCTGTTTTGTCAACACATAAAACATCAACTCTTGCAAGACTTTCAATACTTTTCATGTCATGCAACAATACCTTTTTTTTAGCAAGTTTTCCAGCACTTATTGCCAAAGCAACCGTTGTTAATAAATATAATCCTTCTGGTATCATTCCAATTAATGCTGATACCATTGAATTAACACTTTCTTTATAACTAATAGCATTAACTACATAAGAACCCCAAAACAACAATATTCCAATTGGAATTATTACTATTCCTGCCAATTTAACAATAGTATCAATTGCTGAAATCATTTCTGATTTTGTTTCTTTAATTTTTTTTGAATCTTTCATTATTTTTGCAGAAAATGATTCGTCTCCAACTTTTGTAAGTTTTGCTACTGACTTTCCAGATATAACAAAACTGCCAGACATAAGATTAGAATTTACATTTTTCTCAATTTCATCTTGCTCACCAGTTATCAATGATTCATTAACATACATCTTTCCAGAAATCACTACAGCATCAGCCGGTATTTGATTTCCTGCTTCTAAAATTACATAGTCTCCTTCAAGAAGATTTTCTGAACTTACTTTCTCTTTTTTTCCATCTCTAATTACTATATATTCACTCTTGTCAAGTAATGATAATTTGTCTAATATAATCTTTGATTTTATTTGTTGAAAAATTCCAATTAAAATATTTATTGTGATTATAACTAAAAAAGTTAAATTTCTATATGATTGTGATGTAATAAGTAAAATTGCTAATGTTAGAAAAATTAAATTAAAATATGTGAATATATTTTTACTTATTATTTTTAAAATACTTTCATTTGCTTTGATTCTTATTTTGTTTGTTTTTCCTTGTTTTATTTTTTCTTCTACTTCCTTTTGTGTTAAGCCTTTTAATTCTTCCATAATTTTATTTTTATTCTTATACCTCCATAAATTTACAATAATTAACTCAAATACTCTGTGGCATGAAATATTCTCTTTTTTAACACCTACTACAATAATTCGCTTATTTATACCTATTTGTGGTGCAACAATTCCTAATCCACTACCAAATTCTAATTATTAGTATACATTTTCCATGTTTTAATGTCAAAACAAGTTAGGAATAATTTATTATTCAATTCCTTTTTATATCATACTCTTTTAATTTTTCAATATAAATTTTTATAGTTCTATCATTAATGTCTTCAGGATTTATAGTACAATATTTCATAATTTGTTTTTCTATTTCTAAAGAACATTCTATTAAATGATTTGCTTTTTCCTCGTTAAACCATACAGATGATGGTTTGTCTTTATATCTTACTTTGGCATCTTCCAATCTTTCCTTTATACTTACAACTCCATCTGGTGCAACTCTTTGGTCACAATAAGCACATATTTTTCTTTCATACGAATTTGATTTTAATGTTTCTTCATTTTTTCTTGACCTTTTTCCATCTAATATTTCTATTTCTTTATTTGATAATCCTTCTACCTTTCCAATCTCTAAATTTATTTCATGGTCATTTGTTCCATATTTTTCAAAATATTTTCTTCTAGTTTTTATAAAATTTTCATCTCTAGAAAAGTTTTCTGATATTTTTACCATATTACCCATATCATGTAATAAGCAAACTCTAATAATTGCTTCTTTATCTATTTCTAATCCATTCCAATTGTCTATTATTAGATTACTACATGCTGCTACTCTTAACATATGCATTTGTAGATTTTCTGGTAAGAAATATTTATTATATATTTCTATAATATTCATATATTTTAACTCTCTTCCTCTTTTTTTACATAATTATCTAAATTTAATTCTTTCTTAAATTCTTCTTCTATTGGTAAATATAATTTATATTTTGAAGCTGTGACCAACTTAATTTTTAACCTTATTTTTACCTTTTTTATCAAGACTAATAAAATCTTCAAATGCAGTAAACTGGGCTATTGTATCGAATCTTTTAGATATAGCACCGAGCAACACTCCACATGACTTGTCCAAGGAAACATATCAACTGGTTGTATTTTTACAATTTTATAAGTACTTTCAAATTTAGCTAAATCTCTAACCATAGTAGCTGGATTACAACTAATATACACAAATCTATTTGGTTTTATTTTCAAAATATTATTAACTGTTCTGGTATCAAGCCCCTTTCTAGGTGGATCTACCATAATAACATTAGGAAGAATTTTTTGCTTATTTATTAATTTATCTAATATAAGCTCTGTATCACCTGTTATAAATTCTACATTTTTTATATTATTAATTTTTGCGTTTTCTTTTGCATCTTTAATTGCTTGTTCTACAATTTCAACCCCATAAACTTTTTTTGCATTTTTGGCCATAAATAAAGATATTGTTCCAATTCCACAATACAAATCGAAAACAATGTCCTTATTAGTTATATTTGCTTCTTTTACTCCTATATTATAAAGTTTTTCTGCTTGAATAGGATTAACTTGATAAAAAGATTGTGGTGATATTTTAAATATGTATTCTCCTAATTTATCTTTTATGTATCCATCACCATATATATTGATATTTTGTTTTCCTAATATGACATTCGTATTTTGGGTATTTACATTTTTTACTATTGCTTTTATATTAGTATATTTTTTTGTTAATATTTCAATTAGTTCTTTTTCTTTAGGAATTTCATTTCCATTTATAACTAATATGCACATTACTTCATTTGTGTTTATTCCATATTTTACAACAATATGTCGAAACAAACCTTTTAATTCTTTTTCATTATAAATTGAAATTTTATTTTCTTTTATAAATTCTATTATAGTTTTTGATATTTCTTGTGAAATTTCATTTTGAATTAAGCATTTTTCTATTTTTATTACTTCATGTGTTCTATTTGCAAATACCCCAATTACAGGTTCTCCTTCTTTGTTTATACCTATTGGATATTGTGCTTTATTTCTATAATAGATTGGATTTTCCATTCCTATTGTTTTGTTCACTTGAATTTTATTTTTTAATGTTTTGTTTACTAAAGATTGTACAGCATTCTGCTTAATGTTAAGTGTTTCTTCATATTTTACATGTCTTAAATTGCATCCACCACATCTTTTATATGTTTTACAATCTATTTCTTTCCTTTTATCTGATTTTCTTTGTATTTCTAAAATTTTTCCATATCCATATGATGATAAAACTTTTACTATTAAAATTTTAATTTTTTCACCTTTTAATGCCCCTGGAACAAATATGGTAAAGTTGTCTACTTTTGCAATGCCTTCACCTTCAAATCCATTATCTATAATTTCTACTATATATTCTTTATTTTTCTCAATTTGCATAAAAATTCTCCTTTTATTACACTATTACTTCTGTTTACTTAACTTATTACAAAATTACTTATTACAAGATTTGATTTATATATAATTTATTATAACTTGTAACATAATTAGTAAAATTATACCATATTTCTTAGTCTTTACACAATATACAATATATTATTATTTGGAAAATATTTTTTTAGATTTTCTCTAAAAAATTTTTCTCCGCTTTCTCTAAATTCTTTTTTATACCAGTATTTTCCCTTTCCTCTTCCTGTCATTAATTCTTTATTATATAAATTGATTGCATGTGGAAAGGCTTCTTCGTTTATTTTTGTATGAACATAACTATATGTCATAAAAATAATTTCAAAAAATATACTTTTTTTAGTTTTATTACTTAGTTGTAAATTTAATCTTTGTATTAATTCTAAATATATTGATTCCCAATTTTCTACAAAAATAACTGGTGCTATTAATATGCCAACTTTATATCCTGCTTCTGCTAATTTATTTATTGCATTAATTCTACCATTTAACCTAGATGTACCAAATTCAACTTTTTTTATAATTTCTTCTGGATTTACACTGACTCTTATAATAATTTTACCATCATGTTCTAATTGTAATAATGGATCAACCATATCAAATTTAGTAGGAAATGTTAAATTTCCATTACATTTTCCTTTAAAATTTTTTATAGTCCATACTAAATTATTGGTGATGGTATTTTCGAGTATTAAATCACTATTACTTCCAATTTCAAATGTTAATTCTTTTTCTGATTTATTAGCTGTTTTTATTATTTTTTCAAGCATTTGCTCTCTATTTACAAATAATCTTAAATATGAACATTTATTATAATTGCACACAAGATAACAATATAAACAAGATGCCGTACAACCAGATGAAGTATATGGAACTAAAAAATCTGATAACTTATGATTTTCTACAAATTTGTGTGTTTTTCTGATTCCCAAAATTAAATTTTGCTTCATTTTAGGAAATTCAATATTTTGCTTTTTTCTCATTTGTTCAATATTATTATGATTTTCAATTATTACTTTTGGAACTTCTTCATATTTTTTCAATAATTCTTTTCCTAATTCATAATTTTCTACTTGTTCCTCATAATAAATTTCTTTTGGATAAAAAAACATAGTGTATTCCTCCTTTATTAATATAGAATACCCTATGTTTTAACTAAATATTAATTTCTTTTATAAATTCCTTCATTTCTGTTTCATTATATTTATTTGTAAATAGATAATCATATTTAATATTTTCATAATTCAAGCTTTTAGATTCTCTTTTTTCAAAATATTCTTCTGTTATAGAGTCTCTTTTTATAACCATTTCTTTTCGTTCATTTTTGTCTGCTTGCATTAATATTTTTATATCACACATATCCCAATACTTACTATTTGGTAACAAAGCCCAATCTAGTATTATAATTTTACCATTCTGTTCTAAAAATTCATCAATAACTCTTTCCATATATCCCCATGTTATTTTTGTTAAAATATCCATTTTACTTTTGTCTGCAAATACAATATTTCCAAGTTTTTTCCTGTCAATTTTATAATTATTATTTAAAATTGTATTTCCAAATATATTACAAAGTTCTTCTGAAATTTTAGTGTCATTAGTAGCTTGATGCCCTATTTTGTCTACATCTAGATTATAACAATTAAATTTCTTTGATAGTAAGTCTGCCATAGTGGATTTTCCACTTCCAGACTTTCCTGTTACACCAATTATTTTCAAATTTATCCTCTTCTTTTTTATATTCTTTCATATACAACAAAATCGTATTTTAAATTTGAACTGCCATCTTTGTTTCCTTTTTCTCTTTCAACTTCTTTCCATTTTGTTAAATCAATTCTAGGGAAAAATGCGTCTCCATCAAATTCTTTGTCAATTTCTGTAACATACATTTTCTTTACATATGGCATTAATAAATTATATATCATTGCTCCGCCAATAATAAAATTTTCTTCTTCGTCTTCAATGTATTCTTGAATTTCTAACATTGAATGAACTATTCTTACATTTTCATCATTTACTTTAAAGTCTGGATTTTGTGTAAATACTATATGTTTTCTATTTGGTAATACTTTGCCTAGAGTTTCAAATGTTTTTCTTCCCATTATTATTACATGATTTGATGTTTTTTCTTTGAAATGTTGCATATCTTCTGGTATATGCCATATTATTTTGTTTTCTTTTCCTATTATATTATTTTTTGCTTTTGCTACTATTATACTTAACATTTTATTTATTTCTCCTTTTGTTTTATTATGTTTATTCACTATCACTATTTTCTGATGTTGTATCAGTTTCAGTACTATCTGAATTTGTAGTTCTATTGCTATTTGAATTATCAGTTGTGTTGCTTGATGTGTTGTCTTCTGTATCTACCTCTGTATTTGTAGCCTTTACACCATTTTGCTCTAGGAATTTAATTGCATCTCTATCATTATCATTTGCTACTATACGATAAGATTTCTTTCCTCCACTTATAGACATATAAATGTCATCAGCTACTGGTGGGAATAATTCTTCACCTTTTAAGTTTATTAATGCATATTTTTTGTCTTTGCAAACTACTATTACATTATAATTTGGAATTACTATTAGATTATAAGCATCTCCTTTGCTTGCTGTAACATTGTATCCAAGTGTATCATATTTATAGTCTACAACCTGTCTTCCATATTTATCAAATAAGCCCCAATATTTACCTTTTCTAACTGGTATTAATGTATCTGCTAATAAATATTTGTTTTTTATTTCATTTTCTTTATATTTTGAAGAATCAATTCCTATTTCATCATTTTCTATATATACCTTTGTTACACCTTTTGTATCTATTACTCCATATTTGTTGTTATCATTTTTAACTACATAAAGTCCTGCATCACTGTCCATTAATTCTATACTACTATATATAATTTTAACTTTAACTTCTTTTTTCGAAGATACTATACCATATTTTTCATTCAATTGTACTAAAAAGTCTCCAGTATTTGATAAATATCTTATTTCGTCATATTTTGTTTCAAGTACTATATTTCCGTCTGTATCTATTACTGCATATTTATTATTTTGTTCATCTTTTTTTACAACAAGCATATTTTGTAATATTGCTTTTTCATTTGCAAAAACATCACTTAATTCTATAAAACCATAATCTAATACTTTATTTTGATATGCTTGGAATAAATATGGTAATGTGTATATTGTTATTTTATTTTTTTCACTGTCATATTGAAAACTAACATTAAATGCTTTTTCAATTGCATCTGTTGAAGCATATAATACTCCACCAATTGCTTTTACAGGTTTTTTGGCATATAAATATTCATATTGGTTATTTGAGTCATCAGATATATCTAATTTGTAAATCTTGTTTGAACCTAATGAAAAATTTGCTATTTCATTCGTTCCTTGTACATAACATTTACTTTTTGTTTCAGACATTCCATTATTATATTCTCCATCGAAACTTTCATATTGAAAATATTGTGCAATTTCTTTTATTGGTACATATATTGTTCCATCTGTATTATAGTCATCAAAATTCAACAATGATATTATTTTGTTATTTGATTGTCCATCTATAGTTAATTTTAATTCTAAACTTTGAATATAAATTACATATGATATTATTCCAATTATTATTAAAAATACTAAAATTATTAGTGCAATAATTATTTTCATTGTTTTTTTTGTCTTTTTTTCTTCTTTTGTTTGAAAACTTTCTTCGATTATATTCATTTGTACTCCCCCTTATATATGTTATTTTACATATCCATACTTTTTATAAAATTCTTTACTAAAAGTACCTAAATTATCATGTTCTATTTCTATTTTAACTCTTTCCATTAAATTAGTCAAGAACCTTAAATTGTGAATTGAAAGTAACCTAACACCCAGAATTTCATTTGTTTTTACTAAATGTCTTATATATGCTCTTGTGTAATTTTTACATGTATAACAATCGCATTCTGGATCTAATGGGGTAAAATCTCGTTCATATGTTGCATTTCTTACTACAACTTTACCATTCCAAGTCATAGCTGTCCCATTTCTTGCAATTCTTGTTGGAAGAACACAATCACACATATCTATTCCAGCCATAGCAGCTTCTATTAAATAATCTGGTGTACCAACTCCCATTAAATATCTAGGTTTATCTTTTGGCATTAATGGTGCTGTATAGTTTAATATATCTATGAATTCCTCTTTTGGTTCTCCTACACTTATTCCTCCTATTGCATACCCAGGTAAATCTAAATTAATTAAATCTTCTGCACTTTGTTTTCTTAAGTCTTTATAAAATCCTCCTTGAATAATTCCAAACAAAGCTTGATTTTCTGTTTTATGGGCTTCTTTGCAACGTTTTGCCCATCTTGTAGTTCTTTCCATTGATTGTTTAGTATATTCGTATGTTGATGGATATGGGCAACATTCATCAAATGCCATTATGATGTCTGCTCCTAAGTCTTCTTCTATTTCCATTACTGATTCTGGTGAAAAAAAGTGTTTGCTTCCATCTAAATGTGATTTAAACTCTACTCCTTCTTCATTTATAGTTCTTAATGCTCCTAAACTGAATACTTGAAATCCTCCACTATCTGTTAAAATTGGTTTGTTCCAATTCATAAATTTATGAAGTCCTCCCGCTTCTTTAACAATTTTATTTCCTGGTCTTAAATATAAATGATACGTATTTGATAAAATTATTTGTGCTTTTACTTCATTTGTTAATTCTTCTGGCGTCATAGATTTTACTGTTGCTTGTGTTCCAACTGGCATAAATACAGGTGTTTGAATATCTCCATGTGGAGTATGGACTATACCTCTTCTAGCTCCTGTTTGTTTACATTCATGTATTAATTCGTATGTTACTGCTGGTTTCATATTTTATTTCTTTCCTTTCTATTTTATAAACATAGCATCTCCAAAACTGAAAAATCTGTATCTATTTTTTACTGCCTCTTCATAAGCTTGCATTATATAATCTTTTCCAGCTAAAGCTGATACTAACATTAATAAAGTTGACTGTGGTAAATGAAAATTTGTAATTAATCCATCTAAACATTTAAATTTGTAACCTGGATATATAAAAATTTTTGTATCTCCTTCTGTTTCTTTTACTTTACCAGATTCATCAGCAATAGTTTCTAATACTCTGCAAGATGTAGTTCCAACTGCTATTACTCTTTTGCCATTTTGTTTTGCAGAATTTATTTTTTCTGCATCTTCTTTTTTTATGTAAAAATGTTCTGAATGCATTTCATGATTTTCTACTGTATCTTCTTTTACTGGTCTAAAAGTACCTATACCTACATGTAAAGTAACATTTGCAATAACTACTCCTTTTTGTTTTAGTTCTTCAAGTAAGTCTTCTGTAAAATGTAGACCTGCAGTTGGTGCTGCTGCTGAGCCATCATATTTTGCATAAACAGTTTGATACCTATCTCTTTGTTTTAATTGTTCATGAATATATGGTGGTAATGGCATTAGACCTATTTTGTCTAATATTTCATTGAAAATTCCTTTATATTCAAATTCTACCTTTCTTGTTCCTCCTGGTAAAATACCTAAAATTTTTGCTTTTAATATTCCATCTCCAAATGTAACACTTGTTCCAACATGTAATTTATTTCCTGGTCTTACAATACATTCCCATATATCTTTTTCTATGTTTTTTAATAATAAAAATTCAACATTTGCTCCTGTTTCTTTTTTTCCATAAAGCCTAGCTGGTATTACTTTTGTATTGTTTCTTACAAGCACATCTCCAGGTTCTAAATAATTTATTATATCTTTAAAAATTTTATGTTCTATTGTTTTTTTGCTTCTGTCTAAAACCATTAATTTTGATTCATCTCTTTTTTCTATTGGTGTTTGTGCTATTAATTCTTCTGGTAAATTATAGTTAAATTCTGATACCTTCATTTTTGTTTCCTTTCTCAATACCTTTTCTATATTTATAATTGATATTTTTAATCTTCTTTTATTAGTTTAATTCTTCCTTTTTGGTATTCTTCTAAAATTCTCGTATATATTTCATCTTGTACATTTCTTGCTTTTTTTGGGTGAACTAAATATCTTAAATAAAGCTCAACATGTCCATCTACTATTTTTTTATAAATAATTGGATCTAAATTGTTGTAATATATTCTATATTCTAATATTATGTCATCAACTGCATCTTCCATTTTTTTTGGTATTTCTTTTAAAGTTTCGTTATCAAATAATATTTCATATAGTATTTCTTCTGTTTCTTTTATGTTAGAGTCTAATGTAATTTCAAGTTTCATTTCGTCCCAAATATATTTAAATGCTTTTGTATAATTTCTTAGTGTTTTTGTTAATACATATGAATTTGGTATATGTGCAATTCTACCTGTGCTTTGTTCTCCTTCTATTCTTTCACCTATTTCTAGCATTTCAAACCCTAATGCATGAATATTTATTACATCTCCTTTTAATGTGTCTATTTCTATTCTGTCTTCAACTTCAAATGGTTTTCTGATTTTTATGTACATACCTGCAAAAAAATTGAATATTACTTCCCTAATTGCTATGGCAACACCAGCAGAAATGAAGCTAACTATTGTAATTAACCCTTCTAGCTTTTCTCCCCACAATAAAAATAAAATAATAAATAATATTATTGTGACAACTATTTGAATATTTCTGTTTCTGTAAAATTTTTTCTTGTCATTCATTGGTAATTTTTCATATGTTTTTCTTACTAATATTCTTATTAATTTGTATATTAAAATTATAAATATTGATATTATTGTTAATCTGGTATATTCTTCGTTAAATCCTGTTATTTTTACTATAATATCTGTTAATTTTTGTACTATGCTCATTTCTCCTCCAATTATTTTATAACATAATAAGTTTCTATATTTGTATAACTATCTTCTTTATTATAACTTATTTTAATTAAAAAAACAAATAGGAAAAAGCCCTATTACTTATTCCTATTTTAATTTTTCTATTCTTTTCTTAATATTTTGCTTTTATACACACTCTATTCTTCAATTTTATCATCTGAATTATTTGAGTCTGTTTTTTCTTTTAAATCTTTCATGCTAAGATTTATTCTTCCTTGTTCGTCTATGC
>CAKPHJ010000016.1 GCA_934157205.1 uncultured Clostridia bacterium | reverse complement strand
ACATAATGGATCAAAAAGCCATTGAAGACGCTGGATATGATAAAGGCTTAAAAGCAGGTATAGCTCAAAAGCAAGAAGATATTGTTAAAAAAATGCTTAGCAAAAATTTTAATAAAAATACAATTCACGAAATAACTGGATTATCTATAAAAGAAATTAATCATATTGAAAGACAATAAAAATACTTCATTAAATATAACTAATTTCTCTTATAAATTATAAATATAAAATTCATAATTTAACCTGTATAAATATTACCATTTATACAGGCTTTAATATTTTATACATAATGAACTTTTTTACTCTTTTTATTAATCATTGGTAATGTTTGATAAACTATTTTAAAACAAGAAAATTTATCTAGTTCATTATCTTCTAGGCAATCTAAATAAATGTCTAATTCATCTACACTTTTGCAAGCTGTAATTATTGCAGGATGCAAACTAAATTCAAACATCAATTCTATTCCAAATAAAATTGAAGCTACATTAGATTTACCTTCTTTATATCTCATTAATTTATAACCTTCTATATATCTAGCTTTAATTGGATGTGAAAAATTAGAAATAGGTACTACATATTTTTCTTGTATTATTTCTTGTTTTGTTTTATTTTTTTCCATATGTAAATTTTGTTTTAACTCTTCTGCATTATATGGTAAATATACTTTTCCATCTATATTTGATATTATTAGTGTTTTATTATCAGATACATTATTTTTTTCTGTTACATCATATATTTTTACTATTAATGTTTTATCTTTTATTTCAAGTTCTGTAAGATTTTGTACATAAAAACCTAATACATCATCTTCTTTGCTTAGTCCTTGAACATTGCAATCTACTTTTATGTTTGGATTATTTGTTAAAACCCAATATGTATTTTTTTTGCTTTCTATATGTAAAAATGTTTTTTTGCATATTATTCTGATTGCTTCTTTTTCAGATGTTATATATAATTCTGGGTTTTCGCTTTTAAATTGATATCCATTTTTCTGAGGTTTTATTGTGAATTCATTTGTTATAACTCTAAGTTCAGTATGTTCTTCACAATTTTTGATAGCTATATTTGTTTGAAGTTTTGGAAGCATTCCTTTTTCTTCAAATTCTTCTTTTATTCTTTTTCTTAATTCATTTAAATATCTATCTTTTTCTGCTTTTGTGTTTATTTCGTTGTCTATATTGTTTAAGCTACTTCTCATTTCGCTCCAAACATCGATATTTTCTTCTTTTTTTATACCTTTTTTCATGGTTCCTCCATCTTTTGCGTTAAATACATTTTTTGCCATTACACTATTATTCTATATAATATAGAATAACATATATATTTAAAATTTTCAATGTTATTCATTTATATTACACTTTTTTCATATTATTGTAATACATTTGTAAAATAGAAATTATGGTTCAAAAAGTTTAAATATAATGTTTTAATAAAAGTAAAAAATATTATTTCTATTCTTCTATTTGTTCTGTTTTTAATTTAAGTTTTAATTGAATTCCTGCTTTATCTGTGTTGTTTTCATAATAATTTGCCATATTATATCCCCAAATAGAATCTAATTCGTGTTTAGTATCATCTGTTCCGTCCCATTTAAATGTTGCTGTTATTGTTCCTGTTCCACCATTTTTTTCTATTTTTTTGTCTCTTTCTACAGATAGCACAAATGGAAAACGCTCTGTGTCATTTATTATATCACCACACATTTTTGATGTATCTGTTGTAGATTCTTTTTCTGCATTTTTTATTATATATGTTGTACTATTATCATCTGGCTTTGTATCTACAATTTGATATTCTACACCTAAAATTGTTAAGCTCGCTATTTCAAATGAAATACTTGCATCTACTTCTCCATTATTTTTTACCGTAAAATTTTGACTTTGATTTTCCATTGTTGGATAAAGGTCTGTAAAGTTAACAGTTAAATTATTTCCATCTACTTTATTTCCAGAAGAATCAAATACTTCTATATTCCATGTTCTTATATGCATACCTATTCCTGTTTGCAATGTTTTTGAAAATGCAAACCATGCAAAAGTAGTCATTATTAGTGTACTTATCAAAATTAATATTCTTTTTGTAGGTATTTTTAATTTATAATTGTGTTTTCTTAGATATCTTAATAATCTCATTTTATAGGCCTCCAAATAAAGCTCATTTTATTTCTAGTTTTTGCTAGTTATTTAAAAGTCTCAAATGTATAGCTATGTAGATTTTATATAATATAAAAAAGCAAAACCATTCTGTTATATAAAAATGCCAGTTTTAAGGACTGGCATTTTTGTTTTATATTTTATTGATATATAATTTATTATGTGTTATCTGTAGCAGATCTTGATAATTTCATATTAATATTTAAAGCTTGGCTGAATGATGCATAGTTTGTACTATCAACATCTTGTCCTTCTAACCATACATATACTCTTACTCTTGTTATAGCATTTTTAGCTATAGTAATTTTTGTTTGAGTAGCTCCTGTATCCATAAGATCTTTAGGAGTATTAGTTTTATTGTTTTCTGAAGCCAATGTTGATGTTGTTTTTTGTTCTGCTAAATTAGAATCTGTCCAATCATATATGTCATTGACAGCACCTGCAGCTTTTACAGCATATGTATTAAATCCTTGTGCTGTTGTAAAGCTTAATTTACCATCTGCTACTGTACCAGAACCATAGTTATCTGCTGTTATAGTTGTTGGTAATTTGATTTTTCCAGATGCTGCATTTACAATTGCTTGAGCATGTTTATCATAATTTGGTTCCCAAATAGATAATTTTGTAATTGCTTTTCCTGTTGTAGCTGTTAAAACTGCATCTTGAGCTGGGATACCAGTAAATTTATTGTCACCATCAAGTAATGTTTTTGTAGTTCCTACCATACCAAATCCAACTCTAACTGCGTTTTGTGCACCAAAGTCTGCGTCTGATGTTGCATTACTTCCATCCATTTCTAATGTTAAATCATTTGTACCAGCTGTTGTTGTTTTATTTGTGTTCATTAAATACATATCAAATGCATAATATTTGTCTTCTGTTGCTTCATCAACTAAAGTTGTTGTTGCCATTTTTCTTCCGTTTAAATCACCTTCATACATTTTTACTGTATTTCCAAGATTTGCAGCTGATCCATCTGTAGAAACTGGTATTAATGTACTTGGTACTCTGTTTGCGATTTTTCCAGCAACATTTGCTGCATTTATGTTCTCATCTGTTATTGATACTTCTTGTGACCAAGAATCTGGAGCTGCATTTAAAGAAATTTGTAAACCTTCTGCAACTGTAACCTTACCTTTTAAATCTGTAAGAGATACATTTCTTTGTGTACTAAACCATGCATAAGTTGATACAATTAATAAAATAGCTGTAAATACAATAAGTAGAACTAAAGAATTAATTCTTTTTTGATTGTTTTTTGTTCTTTTTTTCATTTTATATTTCTCCTTTTATTTAATTATTCTTCTTTTAAATGTTCTTCTGTAAGAGTCATATGCATTTTTATTTCTCCACCTATTAAGGAATCTATGCAGTCTTGGTCATCACCTTCAACCCAAATTACAACTGTATATTTATCTATGTCGCCTACTTTGAAATTGCTGTTTTGTTGTAACATTATTATATTGTCTTCTGTAGAATAAAATTTTGTTGTACCTTTTTCGGCTTCTTTTGTAATTGAATTTGGCTTAGCATATATTGTTTTTTCACCGTTTTTATATACCATAACTCTTATTGCTTCATCTACATTTTTAACAACATCATCAATATCAATACGTGTCCAATAATTGATTGTGTCATTTCCCATATTTTCCGCGTAAAAAGTATATGCTATATAATGGTTTCCATTATGCGGTCCATCTGCTTCGTTATTTATGTTTTGAGGTAACCAATCTACTGATATATCTGAAAAAGAGTCAATGTTGTCAGCCTTTAAATAAGTTTTTTCAATATTTTTATTTGAAGGACTATCATAGATTACTAGGTTGCTTTTCCTTCCATTTTCGCTATCAAGTGTAATAGTAAAACCATCACCTTTATATATAAGCCCCAAAACAACATATATGTTTACTAAAGCTAATATAATTACTAAAAGTGAAATTCGAAGTATTCTAGTTTTCCTTTCTCTTGCTTTGTTTTGATTTCTTATACTCTTTTTTTTGCTTTTTTCTGACATTTTACCACCAAACATTTCCTAAAGAATTAATTTTATTTTAAATTATTTATCGTATTTTGTCAATTAATATTATGTTACAGTTTTTTTACAGTTTTGTTACATTGTTTATTGATTTTTATATGGTTCATATTTTCTAGCAACTATTTTTACTTTAATTTCTAAAGCTGGAACATCATTATTATTTGCTTGATAATATTCATAAGCTTTTTTTCCTATTTGCGTATCTAAATTATCATTTTCGCCATTAAAAATCCAATTAACATCAAAATTAAATTCTGCTTTTGCTGTTGTATCTGTCTCACTATTATATTGACCTTGTATTATTTTTTTATCATATGTATATCCTATATCAAATGGGTAATCTTCTGTTTCAAATATTCTTACTTTTTTACTTTCATCATAGTATTTTATAGCACCTTTTTCTGCTAATTTACCTATTAATTCCTCTCCAAACAATTTTACCGAAGTTATTTCTACATATATTTCTGAAGGCACTTTCGCTGTATTATATATTTTAACACGTTTTGTTGTATCTGCAACACCTGGATAAATATCTTGCATTGTCATTGTAAATTCTTTTTCTAAAAGCTCGTCATCTGTTGGTGTTATTTCTGCATTCTCTCCATCTTTTATTACATATTGTACATCCCATGAATCTATATTAGCTTCTAAATTTTTAGTTTTAACTCTCCCTGCAGATGTAAACCATGCATATGTAACTGTTATTAGCATTACAGAAAATATACATATTAATCTTATTTTTGTTTGTAATGATTGTTTTTTCAATCTTCTTAGCTTTCGTAATATATTCACTTTATACACCTACCTGCTTATATTATGTTTCTTTTTTGTTTTATTTCATATTTTTTTCTTTTTTTCTTTCTTTTTTCTTTTTTTCTAGAATTTATTTCAAATATTATATAAGTTAAAAATATGAGTATAAAATATTTATTTCCATTATATAAAAAGTTAAGTATTTTTCCTATGTATGGTATTTTTAAAACTACTTTTCCATATATTTGTTCTTTTTCTACTTTATTCCAATCTATATTTTCGTTATTATCTCCTTTTGTATATACTATACCTTCATCTGTATAAATTTCAACAATTCTATGTGTTACAACTGTTCCATTATTATTGTATGAAATAATGTCATTAATTTTTAATTTGTTAAAATTTATTTTTTTTACTATTATTGCATCATTTTCCTTTAATTCTGGTCTCATGCTTCCAGATATTATAACAAAAAAATACAAATTAGTTTTATCTTGAATAATTGGTGAAAATATAAAATTAAATACACATATTATTACAAAAATAGAAATCAAAATATTTCTTGTTATATTTTTTATTTTTATTTTTTTTTGTGTATATTTAGAAATTTTTTCTTCATTATATTCCAATAATCTCACCCTTATTTATGCTTGTTCTAATACTTCTTTAGCATTTAAGACAAATTTTATTTCGTCTGTATTTATAGCACTTTTTTGAATGTCTAAATAATTTTTTATAATTTCAGTTCTTCTAATTAAATCATCTAAATTGTCCTCTTGGAAATCATCTTTTGTAACATTTAGTCCTGTAAGCTCATATTTATCTTTTATTATAATTGCTATATCTTTTTTATCTTCTATATTAATATTATTTATAACAGAAAAATTATATTGTTTTATAAAATTACGTATTTCCATAATTTTTGTTGCTATTTCTTTATCTGTAATTTCGTTATTATTTTTAATTAGGATTTTTGCTAAAACACCATAATTATAACTTCCAAATGCAAGTACTTCTGAAATTTTTGAAAATCCATATATATTGTTTTCTATTCTGTTTTTAAATTCGATTTCGTCTAAAACTGCATATGTTTTCTTTATTTCCATTATTTTATTATCTCTTTGTAATATTTTATTTTTCAATTCCATACTACTAAGTGCTTTAAAGAAAATTTTATTTTTGTTTTTATTTAAAATTTCATTATTTAATTTGATTATTTCACTATATAGTTTATTTATCTTTTCTTTTTCTATTTCACTTTGAGGTTTTGTTTTTGTTCTTTTCTTTTTATTATCTTTTTGCTTTTCAGTTTCGTTTTGTTTTTGTTTATCTATTTCGTCTTTCATTGATATTATTTCATCATTGATAAATTTATACTCTAAATATTTCTTATATTCAAGTAAATTACTGTTTAATTTAACTATGTTTCTATTTGCCGCCTCTTTTTCATTTTCGCCTAATTTTTCATAGTTTTTTAACATTTTTGTGTATATATCATTAAAATTTGATTCTTGATAGTCATTTATTGAAAGTGTAAGATTTTGAAATCTTATTAAAATATTTTTTGCATCTCTATTTTTTAATGTTTCATATTCTTCTAATAATAATGTTCTTTTTTCTTTCAAATCTTTATATTTACTTTTTAGTTGTTCATTTATTTCATTTGTTCTTAATGTATAAAATTTTTCTAATTTTTTTTCGTTTTGGTCGTATAAATATCTAATGTTAACATATATATGATAAATTAATTCTGAACATTTCCAATATATATCCTCGAATTTTTTTCTAACTCTTTCGGAATTCGCATTATTTTCTTGTAACAACACTGTTATATATTCATTTACATATTCACTAATATTAAAATCTTCACTTGTAATTTCTATTCCAGCTTCTTTAAAGCTCTTTATACAATCTAAAATATTTTGGTTGGTTGTTTTTAAGTCTTTTTTATAATATCCATTTATGTCATATATTAGTTTATCTAGATTCATTTTCTCAAATGTTGTTTTTAAATTACTTTCATATGAAAAATTTTGAAGTTCTGTTAATTCTGATTCTAGCTCTGCTAATTTAGGATTTTCTTGTATATTTATTATTTTGTCATATCTTAATTTTATTTCTTTAACTAAACTTTCATTTATTTTGCTATATCCATCTATAAGTTCTTGCAATTTTAATTTATATTCTCTTATTTTTTTCACGCCTTTTTTTGGCATTAAACTAATTACTTCTTTATTATTTTCTATTTGATCATCTACAATTTTTACTACATCTTTCACAACTGTTCCTCCTCATTTTGTGTTATATTTTCCATTTCAGTTTTTAAGAATTTTAAAAAGTCTTCTATAGATTTATTCATTTTAAGAAGCTCTTCATTTTGTAATGACTTAATTCTTATTTTACTTTCATTTTCCATTAAAATCACATCCTTTTTACATTACTTTTTATTTTTAAATTTAATATAAAAATATATTATTTTGCAACATATTGTGTAAATGCTAATGTAGTATTAAATTTAAATAAAATATTATTTTTTTGATATCTTACATCATCTGAATTACTCATATTATTATTTTCGTCATCATTCCATTGAAAATAAATTTTTAGTCTTTGTGTTTTCTTATTTGAATTTTCATTATTCATTATTATTGGATCATTTTTATTTGGATATTTCATTACAGATTCGTTATTATCTTTGGTTATTGTATAACCGCAACATTTTAAAGTCTGTAAATTGTTCATCAACATTTTTAGTATTATATTCCACAATAAATGGAACATCTACTTCTGAATAATCAATTTCTATATCCACATAAAATTTAGCTCCTGGTACTATCATATTGCTTTTTATGTCTTCATTTTTCACTGTATTTACAGTTAATGTTTTATCAAAAACTTCACTTTGTCTTATATCTTGACCATTTACTTTTATTTTCCATTTTTTTATTCCTGCTTCATATGTCGTGTCAACCTGTTCTACATATTTTGCATATGTTTGGTATATTATAAAAGCTGAAAGAATTATAGATAATAATAATAATATATAAATAATATTTATTTTTTTCATTAGTTATCCTTTCTTTTTTTATTTTCTATTCCATTTGGGTGAAATAGTCCAAAGAATATATAAATTGTTAATGGTACTATTACTATAAAATATAATATATATTCATTAGAATTTATTAATCTATATAAAAAAGTTAAAATATTAACTCTTCCTAAAACAGTTCCATATACTTGATCTCCGTCTACTAATGGGTCTTCTGCTTTATTTGCAATACCTTTTGTTGTAAAAACATATTTTCCATCTTGTTTGTCTACGTTTACAACTTGGTGAGTTACTACCTTTCCATCATAGTCTCTTTCTTCTCCAAGATAACTTATGTCATCTCCTACTTTTATTGTATCTATACTTTTAGTTTTTACTAAAATTACATCTCCTATGTTATATTTAGGAATCATACTTCCTGTTTGTACTACAAATATTCTAAAGCCTAATACAGACATTTGATTATTTGAAAATTTTTGAACTATTATTATTGACGCTAAAAAAACTACAATTATTGTTATAATAGTTCCAATTATTTTTGATGTTTTTTTAATTATATTATTCTCTTTTTCCATTTTACTTTTTTCCTTTTTATTTTAATTCATTTGTGTCAAATTGCTTAACATACTTTTCTATTTCTTTTTTAAATCTGTTTTCAATTGGAGCTAATGAAACTGTCCAAATTTTTTTATATTTTATATATTTGTTAACAATCATTGCTTTTAGCTCTTCTTCTACCATGTCTGGATTTATCATAATCATTTGATTTATTAATCCATTAACAGCCTTATCTTTTTCCTCTTTTGTTAGTTCTAATTTTTGTTTTTTATTTTTGTTTCGTTGCACATTAATTCTGTTAAATATCATATAACTTAATAAGAATTCTTCATCTACCAATTTTTTAGTAGTTTTTGTTGCAGCTGGTGTTTCTTTATTTACAACTGATTTATTTTTTATATCGAAATTATCATTTAAATAATTCCATAATTTTACTGCATATTGATAATTAACATTTTTTAATAATACATTTGTCATTTTTAAAGGTGATTTTACTAATATTACTCTTTTACTTGCTATTGTTTTGTATATATCTGTAGATTTTATTGTTTTTATTCCTTCTTTTATTTGACCTACTTTTACTTCTAGATCATCATCACTTTCGACTCCTTCTATTCTTTCTGCATTATATTCAAGATTTATTCTAATCTTTTCTCTTCTAAATTTTGTTTTTGCCATATAGTTTATATTTTGAACATTTTTTCCTTTTGAAAGTACATCTTTATTTGCATTTCTTTCTCTTACAATTATAAAATCTTGTATTAATGAAACCAATGTATATAAAAATCTATTTTCATATGTATTATAGCTTTCTTCTTTGTTAGAATTTAGTAATTTTTCTGGTATTACATCACCTGTTTTTTCATCAAATTTTGTTACAAAATTAGTATGTTTAGTTAAATGCTTTATACTATCAACTGAAACCTTTTTTATTAGTTCCATTTTTAATATTTCTTCTTCACTTATTAAGTTTTTATTGGCATTTTCAAAAGCTTTAACTATATATGGAATAGTAAAAACAACTTCTTCTATCCATTCTGTATTTTCAATTATTTCACTTTTATTATATTCTTGTTTTAAGTCTGATTCCAAATTATCCAAAAATTGATTATAATTTTTGTTGTCATTACTTGCTAAATTTAAAATATCTAAATCCATGTTTTACCTTCCTTTTAATTAGAACTTTTTCTTATTGTTATTTTTTTATATTATATATATTAAGAAAGTTATACAACTTTCCTAATATATAAATTTTTGAACTATTCCAATAATAATTATTATGAACTCTTTTTTAATCTTAATAAAAATTCTTCACATTCAGCCATTTTTCCTTTTCCAAATGTATCATCTAAGAATTTTATATATCCATCTATTTCATCTCTAATAAGTGCTTGGTTTAAGCTTTCAAATTTTCTTAATACTTTTTTTGCCATAAAATAGTCTACTGCTTCTATTAAATCTCCTCCACAAGCTACATATACTGGTACAAATTTTCTCATGTGTTTTACAATACGGTTACCAAATGCAACTCTAAAGTGTTTTATTGTGTAGTCATCCATTTTTTCTATTTTTTGATTTATTTCTGGTGACATAGCATAATCTTTCATTGCTTTATTAAATAATTTGTCAAGATATGAATAATTAACATCTAATGCATCTATATCATCTGCGTCAAATGGAACACCTTTTTCGTTTATATCTATAGGCATAGCTCTATCATAAACTTTATCTGTAACCATAAATGTAGAGTCATCGTTATTGATTGTTCCTATATACCATGTATTTGGTGGTATTTGTAATTTACCACGTATTAATTTTTTAGGATCTGAATCCCATGTACTTTGTACAACTTCTATTTTCCAATCTCTTGGATCATGCATTTCAAGAATTGATAACATTTCAGCAAAATAATATTCAACCCTTGCTAAGTTCATTTCGTCTAATACAACTGTGTATATTTCATCTGTATAACCAGCTCTATATAAATAGCTAAGGAAATCTGTTTCGTTGAATTTTTTTGTAAATTCGTTTAAATATCCAAATACGTCTGTTCTATCTCTCCAAGATGGCTGTACAGATGCAATACATGGTTTGTGTTTTACAAATTCTCCCCATGCCAAACATATTGATGTTTTACCAGTACCAGATATACCTTGTAATATAACAAGTTTTGTCGAAGCAACAGCAGAAACAAATAATCTTATCATTTTTTCACTGTAATATAGACCTTTTTTTGATGCAGAAAAGTTTCTAAATCTGTAGCAAAATTCTTTTAGGTCAAAATTGTTCTTGTAATCTTTTTGTTTATAATTTGCATATTGCTGATCTATGTATGTTAGTTTAGAGAATCTACTATTTGTTGTATCTACTTCATTTTCATCTTTTTGCTCTTCTGTATTGTCACTTGCTGCTTTATTTTTACCTATTGCTGAGAAATTTTCTGAATTTATTCCAAGTTCTGGCTCTTTCATTTCTAGCAGTTGCATTTTTTCGTCTACTAATGTTTCTACTTGATTATTTAAATTATCAATTTGTTGTAATAGTACATCTTGATCTACATATTTCTTTTTGAATTTTAAGTATTTTTTTATAAAAATAATAATTAGTGCAATTATTATAGCTATACAAATTAGTAAAACTCCAACAGCTAGTCCAACAAGTACCCATTCTGAAACAGAAAAGTCTTGTTTATATTGATAAATTAAGTCTTTATATGCACCTATATTAAATGTTTTTTTAATTCCTTCAAATATTCCCATAAAAGAATCTTTAAACCCTGAAAAGAATTGGTTTAAAAATTCATACAAAAATCTTCCATATGTATCCATTTTTATTTTTTCCTTTCGCTTATATTAGTATTATATTGCTAAAATTATTTATATTCTTTTTTATTTCTTTGTATACATCAACATTTTTATCTACAAAAATATAATTTATCATTTGCATTTTTCTAAGTTCTTCTATATTTGTAAATTTATTATCTAATGTTATACAAAATTTGAATCCATCTGAAATGTAACTTAATATTGTTTCTTTATTCTTTTCAAACTCGCTATATTGTATATTCAAATAAAGTTTATCTTGTGTTATTTCGTTGTTTATAAGACTTAAAAATGAATCCATTTTTTTGCTTTTTTTCCAAATTGTATTTGGTAAATTTGATATATATATATCGTTAAATTCTCCTTTTATAATGTCTTCTAATATAATTGTTGTTATAAGTCTATATTCAATTTTTAGTTTTTCTTCTGCAATTATTCCTTTGTTAAAAACTTCTTCTACTGTTTCTTCTGTATATTCTGGTGGCATATTTATATTATATTTTAAATTTATAAAATATAAATTCTTTTTGTTTTCTATTTTTTGTAATTCTATATTAAATGTAGATGTTTCAAATCTTTCTCTATAAACTTCTTTTGTTATTGTATTACTTTTTATTTTTTCATATAAATTTTTTTGAAAATCTTCTTTTGGTTTTATATTTAAATTTTGGTTTCTTATTTCATCTACTTTTTCTATAGTTTTTTGTATTGTTTGTATATTTTTAGAATTTTCAACATTTCTTACTTCATCCCAGTATAATATGTAGTAAAAAATGTCTTCTACTGTTTTTAATACATTTATATCATATTTTTTTTCAGATTTCATCAATATTTCAGTTTTTTTAGATATTTCATCTCTGATTTTTAAATATAATGGTCTTGCTTTCTTAATGTCTTCACTATATATGTTATAATATCTAACATTAATATAAGTTTTTATATATTCATTTATCATTTCGCTGTCGTATTTACTTACTAAAATATCTTTAAGATAGTCTTGCATATTTTTTTTTACATATTTTATATAATTGCCTATTATTTCTTTCATCTTTTTTCTTCCTATTCTATAATTTGCTTACATTTTCTAAATTTTGCTTATTTTTCTTATTTATTTTACAATTTGCTGAGCAGTTGTTTCTATTTTTATGTCATTTACTAAATCTGCAAATTGTGCATTAGTGCTTGATTTTGCAAAAAGTATTTCAAGTTTAATATTGTCTGTTTTTTTTACTCCATGTTGCATTTCTAGTTTGTTTTTTTCAGTATTTTCAATATCTAATATAGTATAATATGTTCCATTTGTATCTTTTTGTATGCTTTGATTAACCTCACATTGTTCATCATTTTTATAGACTTTATATTGTAATGGAATATATGTTGTTATTGATATTTTCATTTGATATTCTAAAGATGTTTCTGCTACTTTACTATCTTTAAAATTTGATACAGAAAAACTGTATTCATATGGTGTATCTGACGGTGCAATATCTTGCACCGCGACATGTTCTTCTTGAAAGCTATGATTAAATATAAAAAATGCAACATTTGTATTTATTTCAAACCTTGAATTTGTTTCATATCTTGAAAATGCTTTTTTAATAAAAATTATTAATAATATCACAGTTAAACATAAACAAATTATTTTTATTGTTTTTCTTAATTTTTTTTTATCAATCATTTTTATTCTCTTTCCCTTGTTTTTCTTTATATACAACTACAAGTATGAATAATATAATTGTTAATGTGCAAGAAATTATTACTTTTGCATCTGAAAATACTTTTTTCCAAACTCCTATATTTTTAATTGTAAACACAACTTTACCTATTACATTTTCTTTTTGTATTGGTTCATCTTCTGCATTATTGTTGTCACCCTTAGTAATAATGCTATTATCTTTTATTTCTGTTATTCTGTGTGTAATAAAGTTTCCATTTTCTTCATATGTTATTATATCATTTGTTTTATATTCTGAACCCAATTTTACTATTATAATATCATCAATATTTATTGTTTTAGCCATACTTCCAGTAGCAATTTGAAAAAAAGTATAATTACCAAGTTGCGGATATTTCTTGTTTTGTATATTTGTTTGAATAAAAAATACAATTAATATTATTACAATTATGCTTAATATTCCAATTAATATGTTACTTAAAATTTTTTTCACTTTTATTCTTCTCCTAAATATTGTTTAAATTTTGCTTGCATAGGTATTGTTAATAACGCATTTTCTTTGGTTCCTAATGCTGAATCAGAACTATTTTTTTCTTCATTATTTTTCCATTTTAAATGTACTCTAATATTATTTCTATAACTCCTTGAATCTTCAAATTTAAATATACCTTTTATAGTTTCTCCTTCAACACTACAATTATTATTTTCTTTTATTTTATTACCATTTGAATCTGCTATGTAATTTTCAATTTGTTCTATTTCAACATCTGCATCTATTCCACTTGTTACTATATCTATTTGATATTCAACGGAAACACTGCAACTAGATGCATCTATTGTAAGGTCAAAATAAAATCCTCTTCCTGGCGCATTTTTGTTTTCATCTATAAGATCAGAGTCTTCATAATGTAAATAGCTTTTACTTAAAGTAAATAGTTCAGATTCTACTCCTTTTGTAATTTCTGCGCCATCTACTTTTAATATCCAATTTCCTATAGTAACACTTGACTCTTCTTCTACTTCACTTTTATATAATGCATACATTTGATTTACTTGAATTATGGTTATTATTAACATTATTAAAAATAATACTTTTAAAATTTTTTTCATTATTTTTATTTTCCTTTTTCTTCTGTTTCTTCTTCATTGCCATATTTTATTTCAGTAATTAATGCAAAAATTTCTTGAAGTAATAGCATTAGTGTAACAATAACAACTAAGAATAAGTATCCCCATCTTGATTCTAAAATACTTAATACTGTTCCTAAATTTTCGTAAATTGCTGTATTACTTTCTTTTCCTATTATGTCATCAATTCCGTGTTGTTCATTTCCTTCAAATAGGTATGTTTCTTTACTTCCACTTTTTTCTATATCTATTACAGTATCTAGCACTACTTCAAAACTTTCTTTTGAAATTGCTCTATAATAAAAAACTTTGTCTCCAACTTTAATATCTCCTTGTTTTGCTTTGTTTATTATTAATAAACAACCTTTTTTGTACTTTTCGCTTAAATCAGATGTAACTGGATAAACCGTTTTTTCTCCTATTTCACTAATTTTGTAGTCATTATATGACAATAATAACACTGTAACTGTTACAGCTACTACAGCATATACTAAAATAAATATCGTTTGTAAAAATTTTTTCATTTTTATTCACATTTCCTTCCAAAATTTATATATTTTTATTTTATGTCTTCTAGTTTTATTTGTGTTGTTGATGTTAAATCACCTTTTAAAATAACACTAATACTATACTCTCCATTTGGTTCAATTGATGCAATATATGTTTCAGTTTGTCCAATTATATCTCCATTTTCATTTATTAAATATGCATTTAAGCTTTGATCTTCTATACTATTTTGAGTATTATTTACAATTAACATTGTAACCATAGTTTGTGCATTTTCTTCTAGATATTCCATTGTAATATCTTTTACTTCCATGTCTCTATATGATGTATCTGGAAGTTCATATTGTGTTGTTTGTTTTTCTTCATTCATTTCTGAATGCTTATCTTTGTTTTTATTTATAAAAATAAAAATTCCAACAATTATTAAAATAATTAATATAATTATGAAAATCAGTTTATTTTTTTTTGTTTTTTTGACTGTATTTTTTTTGTTGTTTTCTTTCATTATATTATCATCCCTTTCTTTTTTATTTTTCAAAACTATTATAGCATAACATTTTTTTGTAGTCTACACCTATTATCTATTCGTATGAATTTTTTATTATACTTATATTATTTCCTCTTGGATACGTATAATTTTGAGATGAATCTAATTTATAAAATTTTATATCATATGTAGATTCTTTAGGCATTTTAAATTTAATTTTTTTTACAAAATCTGTTCCATCTATTTTCTCTGTCTCAATACTTATTTTGTCAATATAAGCTTCATCTGCCATGTCCATTCTAACAACTTTAGGGTCAAATTCTAAAACAACATTCGTATCTTGCTCATTATTATTGGTTATAGTTGTAACAGCATAATCACTTCCAATAGAATCTTTTATATAAAATGTAGATAATTTTGAACTGATTTTCAATTTTATAGTTGCTGATATTGTTTTTTCATATTCTCCAATTGCTTTTGCAGTTATTGTAACTTGAATATCATCTGATGATGTTATTGCTTCTAATGGTATTACATAGATAGATATTGCTGCTATGTTTGATGTAGAAAGAATTGTTCCACTTAAACTTGTTCCTCCATTTTCTGAATTAATTGCACATCTTACTTTATTAGAATTAGAAGTGCATGATAAAGTATAATTTAGGTCATAATTTAGCTTTAAGCTCTCATTTTGATAGCTATACAAATTAAAGTTTATTGGATATGTTTCTACACCACCCCAATTTGAATATGTAAATGTAGGATTTCCCGTATCTAAGACATCACTTCTAAAGTAAAATTTTTTAGATACAAAATATAAGTCTTTTACATTGTTGTATACAAATCTTCCCATTACATTGGTAGCCATAATAATCCCTATAAGTATTGGTATTAAAACAATTATCCTTATTTTTATAACTTTTCTTTCCTTCATTATTTTTACCATGCCTTTCTATTTTTATAATGCTAATTTAAGAGCTAATTACAATAAATGTCTTTTCAACTCTTTGTACACATATATTCCCTGAATATAACTTAAATTCAAGTTTATATTCTCCTGTACTAATTCCACTTTTTAAGCTTCCTTCGAAATTGATTGTTTGATTTTGAGTAACACTATCTGAAATTATATATTCATCTTTTGCATATTGATTTAATTCATTTCTAAAATATTTAGCAAAATCAACTTCTGTATATGAAACGTCATTATATATATCACCTGTATATGTTGCATTTCTTTTATATAGTACTACTTTTATACTTCCATTTTCTATTTTGCTTTCTGTTAATAATTTACATGTTAATTTTTTATTTCCTAATAAATCTTCACTTGTTTTAGAATAAAATGTTCTGTTTGAATTGTCAATATCTACTTTAAATCCAAAACTACTAGAAAATATGTTAATATTAAATTCCTTTTCCAATTTATCAACTGCTCCATAATATAATCCATCATCTGATGCAAATACATATATTTTAACCTTATATTTGCCTGTGTCTGCATAATTTTGTTGTAATTGTAGTTTCATATTCTTTTCTATTGTAGCATAAACATCTGATAAGCTTAACCTAATAACTCCCTTTGCGTCTGGTGTATATATTTTTTCCCCATCTCTATCTGTTACTATTAAATTAAATGTACTTAATTGTGGCATTTTCAGTCTTTTTCCACTTTCAGCATTTACTATTTCTATAGCCATACCTAAATTTCTTGAATAATATTTAGAATCTATAATATTTGTTCCATCACTTAAGTATTGCTCATTTAAACTTGTCTGAAGTACAAATGGAATTTCTAATGTATTTAAAAGCATATATTCTTGTCCAGCATTAGAAATTTCTTCTGTCATTATAGCATTTTTATTTTTTAATAAATCAAATGTTATTTCTTCGTCTATTTGATCGTATTTTACTTCATTTTGTTTATTTCTAAGTTCCATATATATGTGCTGATTTATTTGGTTACTACTAATTGTTGTATTAGATAGATCTACTTGAATTATGAATTTTTCATACGCATATCCTGTATCACTTTTATAATATCTTGTGTTATCATCTGTAAATTTATTTTTGCCATCTGAATTTCCCATTGAAACAAAATTATTAAATTTATATATATATCTTGTTTCTTCTGTTCCATCTTCATATGTGTATTTTGTTGTATATGCATATCCATTACTACTTGTAATTTCATAATAATAGTAAGTATCTTGTTGATTGTTAAGTCCACAATCTATCATCGTTATTTTAGTTCCTACTGGTAATTGCAATGTTGATGAAATATCCCTATAATCTCCATCTTCATACACTGTAGATGATGCTCTTTTATATAGCTTATATGTTAAATCTATAGTACTATCATTTGTATATGTAAGTTTTGTTTGGTTTTTATCTGTAAATGATGGCATATATTTGAATTCATCTTCATTAAATAATGTAGATAAGTTTATATTTAATATCATAATAAATGTTCCTCTTGATGTATCTTCTTCGCCGCTTTCCATATTTTTTCCAATTACAGTAACTCTGACAGTACCCAAATCTTGGTTTAATGTAATGTTCGTTGAATTTTTCATTTTTATATTTAATACAGGAACTTCTCCTGATTGATCACTTGTATATTGCACGCTTCCAGTCATACTTCCATTTTCAGCTGTATATAAGTTCGTCTTTTCGCTTTTTGTCCAACCACTATCTGCTGTTTGTATGGTTAAACCAAATGTTGTATTCGCATTATTTGTTATTGTTCCATCTTCATTTTTTACTTCATCAGCAATATCTGGTATATTTTCTGAATTTATTAAATTTGTTCCTTCTTTCAATCTACTAACATCTACTCCTGCTATAGAATATAATGTTCCTGGATTATATTGTTCTGTTAATTCTATTGATGACATTGTTTCTTTTGAGTAAATTGAAGCCATTAATGTTGTGTCATATGTTGTAGTTTTTTCACCAATTAGCCAGTCATAATATAACCCACCACCAAGTAAGAAATTAGGTATATATTCTTGGCTTATTTTTTTTGTAGATCCATTTTGTTCTAATTGATTCGTATAAAATCCATCTTCTGTAGGGTTTTGTCCGTTTTTTGCTTCGACATAAGATGAACTATAAAAAGCTGTTTGCCAATTTGATGGTATTTGGTAATTATCATCATATATGTCTTTTGTTAGTATTCCATTTTTATATGTATATAATCCAAAAAATGTCATACCATTAACAGTTCCCCATGTGTCTGATGTTGTAGAATCATATATTTTTCCTTCTTGTGTTGCAAAAATTAAATTTACACCATCTAATACATATAATCTATTATCTACCCCATTTGTTGTAGCTTTGCCTTTTGAAATTTCTATGTTTTCTTTTTCTCCATTTAAATCTACTAAACTGTTAAAGCTTTTTACTATATTATATCCTCTTTTCATATACAATTTTGTATTTGCATATATTGTAAGATTATCTATTCTATTTAATGCATAACTTACCTTTTTATAATAATTGCATGCATTTAATATTCCGGCAAATTCAATATTTGAATTTCCAATATATAATCCATTTGCTCTTTGTACAGACACAATTTTCTTTATGTTTTCATTTGTTCCAAAATTATTTATGTAAATATTAGATTTATAGTCATCACTATTTTTTGCAGCATTACCTGAGCCAAATATGCTTTTATCTATGCTAAATGTTTGATAGTTATTTGCATCTATTTTTATATCTACATTTCCATATGAACTTACATAATTGTAATCAAAATTATTTCCTGCATTTGCATTATCTGATAAATTAGAGTCACCACATCCAAATATATTTCCATTTATTTTAACAATTTTAGATTGGACATTTGTTGTATTTTCATTTTTTCCTATATTTATTTTTGTGTCTCCATATACAATAGATTCTTTTGAGCCTCCATTTACATCATTTTTTATTGTTCCATTTATAATGCTAATATTTACATTTCCTTTATCTTCTATTGTTAATTTGTTATTAGAGTCTAGGCTCCCTTTTCCAATTTCAGCTTTGTTTCCTCCACCATATATTTTTCCTGTTAATACAAGATTTTCTCCATTTATTGTTATATTTGCTTCTTTTGTATATCCTCCAGCGTTATTGCCACCATATATTGCACTTGTAACATTACCAGATGTGATATCTATGTTTGCATTATTACATGTTCCAGATATATTGCAACCTCCATATACACTTTGTGGAGTTCCACCTTGTACATTTACTGTTGTTTTTGTTGCATTAGCTGAATTTGAACCACCATACACATTATTAATGATTCCTCCTTTTAAATTAACTTTTGCATTTTCTATTGTTCCATTGTTTCCTCCACCATATACATTGACCACTGTTCCACTATTTATTGTAACATTTGATGTATTTGTATTTGCAAAATTTCCTCCTCCGTATAAATTTTCATTTACAACTCCACCTGTTACTGATATTGTTGCATTTTGTACAGTTCCAGAATTGTAAGAACCTCCATATACATTATAAGTTGTTCCTCCTGATACTGCTATTTCTGAATTTGTAACATTTGATGTAAGTCCTCCACCATATACAGCTTCTACAGTTCCTGTTATCATCGAAATTTTTGATTTTTCTACATTTCCACTTGCTTCTGAGCCTCCATATATTGATGTTACATTTCCGCCGTTTTATTGTTATTTCTGTATTTGTTACATCTGCTTTGTAACTTCCTCCAAATATTTTGCTTACTGTCCCCGAATTTACTATAATATTAGATTTTTCAAGTGTTCCATTTGTATTTGAACCACCATATATTGCATTTATATTTGCTCCATTTAAATTTATATTTGAAGTATTTAATGTATTAGGATTATTTGATCCTCCATATACATCAATTTTATTTTGTGTATTACTGCTTATTATTGTAATATTTGATTCTTGAACTTGGTCATAAATTCCGCTTCCATATATTTTACTTTTTATGTTAGGTGTTTTTCCAGAATCTCCTATTATAATATTACTTTTTTCGAGTATTGTATCACTTTGCATTTGAGTATTACTACTTTGTTTATTTGTACCATATACTCCATTTGTGTTTGCATTTCCTATTGTTCCGCCTAATATTTGTATATTTGTTGTATTGTATAATTCTTGTAATTTGCTATTTTTATTTGTATTTTTGTTTGAATTTACATACCAACTATTATCCAAGTAACCAATTCCTATTGAATTACTTGTTTTTTGTTCTCCTCCGCCATATATGTTAGATTTTATTATTGGTGAACCAGATATTGTTATATTTGTAGCTGTTCCAATGTAATTTTGATATGAGCCACCAAAAATTTCATTATTTATTGTTCCACCTGTTATATTTATATTAGTTTGACCTGGATTTGATTGTTCTTCTGTTAATGTACTATTTATTGTTCCAATTCCAGCATTTTCACCACCACCATATATTTTTCCAGTAATAGTTCCTGCTGAAATATTAATATTTGTTGCACCATTTATATAACCTTTTTGTAATTCTATTTGTGTGCCGTTTGTTGAACTACTTCCTCCAAAAATGTTTCCTTGTATTTTACAAGATGAACTTGAAACATTTATGTTTGTAATAGCTGTTCCATAAATTGTATCATTATTTGAATTTGCTCCACCATATACATTTCCTTGTATATTTGCTGTTCCAGATAATGTTATTTTTGAACTTCCTTTGTAGTTATTTTTTATACCTTGTCCATAAATATTTGCACCTGTTTTTACATTTCCTCCGTAAAAATATAGTTCTGTAAGTATGTTTTGTGCTGAATTTGAATTATTTACACTTCCAGCATATATATTTGCTGAAATTTCTCCTCCATACATTTTAAATATTGCACTTGAATTAGTAATGTTTCCATTTATATCTCTTATATATATAGCTGCATTTTCGTTTGATTTATTGAAACCATTTTCTCCTGTGAATGTTCCACTATACATTTTTATTTGAGTATTTATTGTATCAAATGCATTTTCATAGTTTGCATTTTGTGCTATTCCTAAATATCCTGTAATTGTAAGCATATTGTTTTGTGCTCTTGAACCATCTTTTTTAGAACCTATTTGTACGGTGTCTGCACAATTTATTTTAGTACCATTATTTGAACTTAAAGAGCTTCCTGTTATAATTGCATTGTATTTTCCTCTTTCTACAATTAAGTTTCTTGTTTGACTACTTGTTGAGCCTAAAGTTCCATAATATCCTCCAACTATAGAGCCAAATGTATATGTACTACTTGTTGTAACACCTCTTCCTATTGTTAAGTCATAATAGTTACAAATTAACATATTTGAAGCTGTTTGTTCATATAAATATTTATCACGTGAAACTGTACTTGATTTTGAATCTATTTCAATATTATCAAATACTATGTTACTGTTCATATAAATATTTCCGTCTACTGTAAGTTTTGCTCCATTTTTTCTATAATCTGTTCCTGCATACACATTAGTAATTGTTGCATTTTTAGTTGATTTTATATTGGAATTCCATGTAATATCTGTCATTAATACAATTATATTTTTTGAAGTATCATTAGAAGCTGGTAATTTTGAAAATGCTGTTTCTATGTCTTTTACTGGTGTCCCTGGTGAAAGTCCATTATTTGAATTTGAGCCACTACTTGAAACAAAAATGACATTTGCATTTTGCCATGTAGCTGTTAAATATTTTGTGCTTGCAGGAATTTCATCATATAATTTATATTCTCGTGCATTTTCTATAATATTTCCTTCACTATCTGCTTCTGCCCATGCTTTAAAAGCTTGAGCTTGTTGTTCTTGTGTTGTATTATCATAATCAAATTTTTCTATGAAAAACTTATTTTTTCCATCATTCCATACTTCTGCCAAAGAACTTGGAGTATATGTATTAGAATTTACGTTACTTCCTGTTTCATCAACAGTATATAATTCATTTACATTAGTATATTCTGTATAATTTTTAAAATATGTAACTTCTGAAAATGTTTTTGATCCAATTGCAGATTTAGAAAATGTAAATGTAGCAGTATTACTATAATTCAAACTATTATCTACTAATGTTTTTTCTGCAATAACAATTGTATAATCACTTATTCCACTTAATCCAGAAATCGTTAATGTATATTGCATTAATTTATTTTTGCCTTCTACAGAATTTACAGGTCCTGTTAAACTCATTGTTACTTTTCCTGTTATTAAATTTTTTCCTTGATAAATATTAATTTTATCTGTTGTCAAACTACTTTTATCTGTATTTAAATATCTATCTTGTCCTGCAATTGTTATACTTATATTACCATTTGAGTCTAACTGTGATGCATCTATACTCTTATATTTCCACAATGGCTTTTGGTTATCTATTGTTTTAGTTATAGATATTTCTCTATTGTAATTTCCATATTTGTCGTGAACAACTCCTGCTGGAATTTTAACAGTTACATCGTCTTCTTCTGCATATCCATTTATAATTATTGTATATTCATAACCATATGTTATTTTAGCTGTGGTCATTGTTACATTATATGTATTTTTTAAATCTTGTTTTTCTGTTGTAATTTCTACATTGTCTAAATTTTCTAGTTTACTGTTAAAATCATAATATTTATCAGTTGATCTTAATTTTATTGTAGCTGTCTTTTTTACAAAGTCTGCACTTAAATCTTCAATATGAAAATATGGTCTTACTAAATCTACTATTTCAAAATTCTTTTCATCGTCTCCATTATCATAGTCTAATGTAATTATTCTTTCATTATTTCCATTTCCTGATGTATCTTTTACTACATTTTCTTTTATTTTTACTTGAACTTTTCCACTATAATTAATATAATTTACTACTTCATCAGTTTCCTCTTCAAAATTTGATACAACAAGAGTGTATCTCATTCCATTTGTTATTGTTTGTGATGTTAAAGAACTTATTTGTGCTGTATTAATTTCTTTATCATCTACAATAAGTTGTATATCACTTTGTGATAAATTAGATTTTAAGAACTGTTTATCAGTTACATCAAAATATACTGTTAATGTTCTATTTTCTGTATTTTGTATTGATGGATGATTTTGATAGTCATATGTAATTATAGGTTTTATAAAGTCTACTACACTATTTTTAAAAGCTGTATATTCTTTATTTGTGTCTCCCTCTTCTACCCATTCGCTGTTTCCTACATCAAGTGTTGTTTCTTTATTTGTGTTACCACTTGTATCGTATAATGTATTTGTGTCTAATGTTATTTTAACCTTTCCACTATAATTTTCAAAATTACTTAAAACTAATTTGTAATACATTCTTGTTGCATCTGTAGATTCTAATGAAAGTTCTTTATTTATTGTATTAATTTCTACATCATCTACAAAAATGTGTATATGTTGTTTTAAATTTGCTGGAATAGATTCTGTTCTGTTTATGTCTATGTTTTTATCTAAACCATAAAATTTAAATGTAACTGTTTTATTGTTTCTGTCTATTGAACTTGTATTATAATGCCATTCTGGTGGTATAAAGTCTACTAAACCTTCTTGGAAAGCATCGTTTGCGTCATTTGGATTTCTTATTACAAACTCATTTTCTTTATTTTGATTTCCATACATATCTAATAGTGTATTTGGTGTGATTTTTATGCTTAGAATACCTTGATTTTCATCTGTGAAATTTGTTAATTTTAATTTATACTTAACATATGTAGATTGTGTTTCCATTAATGTTAATTCTTTTTTTATTTCGTTTACTGCTACTGGTCCATTTCCATCTTTTTTGTCAATGTAAACTGTTATATTATCTGTAGTTAGAGTATTTGATTTATAATAATGGTCACTTCCTATAATTTCTGTTTCTACATATTTATCTTCATAGAAAATTGTACTTTCACCTTTACTCCATATTGGATCAACAACATCTACTATTACTCCATTATTTATGTCATCACCATCATCATTATCTAATGTAATTGTTGTTGTTATATTTTTATTTCCAGAAGTATCTGCTACTACTCCTTCTTTAAAAATCAATTGTACCTTTCCACTGAAGTCAACATAGCCTTCTTCACCTAATTCTTTTTGTTCTATATTAGATAATACTAATGTATTTCTTGTTCCTGTTCCATCTTCCAAATTTACTGATGTTAATTTTTTTGTTATTTTTCCAGTTGTATTTTTTCCATCTATCATAACTGTTATATCATTTGCTTTTATTGTACTTTCTAAGAAATGCTTATCTGTTATGTCAAATGTAACTGTTAATGTTTTATTTTGGTAATTTATATTAGGATTTGAAGAATTTTCTAATTTTTCATATTTATATGTAATTTTTGGTTTTATAAAGTCTACAATGCTATTTCTAAAAGCTGTGTATTTAGGTGAAATTGCATTGTCTCCTGTTTCAACCCAATTTACATTTCCTACATCAATTTGTGTACTTGTTTTATTCGTATTTCCATAATTATCTAATAAATTTCCACTTGCTATTTCAATTGTAACTTTTCCACTTAAATTTTTAAAGTTTCCTAGAGTAATTTGATATTGTATACCATATTGTACATCTATTTTATTTCTTTTTTCTGTTAGGTTAACACCTTCACTAACACTTGTTAAAAGCTGTGCAGATAAATCTGTAGTTTGGTCATCGTCAAGATAAACTTTAATATCACTTTTTTTAAGTGATCCACTTTTAAAATATTTATCTGTACCATTAACTGTAATTGTAACTGTTTCGTTATTTCTGTCTATTGAGCTTGTTACATAATTCCATGTTGGGTCTACCACATCGACTATTTGCTCATTTTGATTATCTCCTGTTGGTTCATCTATACCTAGTGTTATTGTTTTTTGTATATTTGCATTTCCAGATTTGTCTTTTACTAACTTTTCTGGAATTAAAATTGAAACACTACCACTATAATTATTATATTTTTCAAGTTTTCCTGTTTTTGCTTGTTCTAAATTTTTTACAACTAGTGTGTATTTTAATCCATATTGCTTTGCTCCACTTTGAATATCACTTTGGCTTAAAACATTTCCTTCTGCATCTATTGGTTCACTTGTTAAACTATTTTGTTCTACATTTATATTAAAAAGTTCTCCTCCAATATTAAATTTTAAGCTTTGTAAGTTAATATTGCTTTCTTTAAAATATTTATCTGCTACATCAAATTTAACAGTTAATATTTTTTCTTCATAGTTTACGTTTGATGTTTCTTCAGAATATTTGTATGTTATTTCTGGTTTTATAAAATCTGCAAACATATAGTTATTTTGATTTTTATCTACTTCAGTATCTTTTATAATTAGGTCTGTCCAATTTCCATTTTCATCATCTATTTTATTCATATTTTGGTTTCCATATTGGTCTGAAATTACTTTTGGGTCAATTAAAATAGATATATTACCACTCCACTCTTTAAATAGGTCATTATTCATTCTTTCATCTTGAAAGTCTGAAAGTGTTAATTTGTATGTTATTGATGTTGCATTTTCTTCTGTTTTTTCTATTTTTTTAGATATTGTTGTTGTTTCTGTTCCATTTATATATGTTTTTATATTATCTGTTTGTATTGTACTAGTTATTTTGCTTTCATATGTATTTGTTGCTTTTATAAATATATTTACTTCTTTTGTTGTTTCATTTATGTCATTTGAAACTTTAACAAAATATGGTGTATATTTAGGATTTATTTTTCCTCTTGTAAAATCAATTGTTGTAGTTGAATTTGTATTTAATTTTAGTTTATACATTGTTGAATATATTGACTCGCCTACATAAATTGTTGTTTTTCCATCTTTTCCAGTATTAGTAATAAATTCTGTATTTACTCCTGCTATATATGTAAAGGCTGGCCCTAAATCTAATTCTGTTAGGCTTGTTGTACCGCAGTTTTTAAACATTTTACTCATATTTGTTACTTTAGATGTATAAAATAATTTTCCTAATTTTAGTGTTGGAAGTTTTGCATTCCCACAATTTTCAAACATTGATTCCATATTAGTAACATTTTGTGTATTAAAATTGTCTGCTAAATTTATTGAAGTCATTGATGTAAAACCACAACCATAAAACATTTCTTTCATGTTTTGTGCCAATTTTGTATTAAATTTTGTACCTAAATCTAATGATTGCAGCTTCATATATCCAAAGTTTTTAAACATAGCTTGCATATCAGTAACACTTGATACATCAAATTTAGATTTCAAATTCATTGCAGTTAATTCATTGTAGCCACATTCTTCAAACATAGATTGCATTTCTTGAACACTTGCAGTAGTAAAATTGTCTGAAAGTACAAATCCTTTTAATGCATTATGTCCCATATTTTTAAACATAGATTGCATTTTTGTTACTTTACTTGTATCAAATGTATTTGGAATTGTTAATGTTGATAATTTGTTGTAACCAAATCCTTCAAACATTGAAGCCATATTTGTACATTGTGCTGTATTAAAATTTGTGCCAAAATTAATACTTGTCAAATTATTGTATCCTGTATTTTTAAACATTTCTTTCATTGTTGTTACTTTATCTGTAACAAAATTACTTTCCAAATCGATTGAAGTCATGGCATTATAGCCTAAAAATTGAAACATGTTGTCCATATTTGTTACATTGTTTGTTCTTAAAATACTTAAATTATTTATTAGTTTATTTTTACTTGCATTTGTGTCATAGCCAACATAACTAAATAAATAACTAGAATTTGTATTAGCATTTATTGTTTCATTACTTCCAATATATACTTCATATGCTCCATTTCCATCACTGTCTTTATACCATGCTATTATAGATTTATCATTTAATGCTGAAGCATCCCATGCAGTATTATTTTTGTCATTTGTATTTGATACAAATGTTATGCTTTCTATATCTTTTCTTTTTATTTTTGTATTTCCTAAAAATGGACTATTTTCTGTTGTTTCTGTATTTGTTGCTTTTAAACAGTTCATTAAAATAAATTGAGTCGCAATGTTTTTATTGTCATTTAAATCTTTGATAGCATTTTCTTTGATTTTTATTTTTACTTGTGAAACATCTTCTAAAGTTAATCCAGATACTTTTATATTATATTCTTGCCCATATACAACTGTTTGTGTTGCATTATTTATTGTTCTTGTTTCTGTTAATGTATTACCTTTTTCTACTGAAACATTTTTGCTTTCTAAATCTCCATTTATATATACCTCAATGTTTTGAGCTGTTAAAATACTGTCTTTATCATAATATGTATCTGTAGCTTTAATTTTCATACTAACAGATCCATCATTTGTATTTGATATTCCATTTTCTACTTTTTCAAATACTGGTGATACAACATCAACAATTACACCATTTCCTGTTCCTCCTGGTATATCAACACCAGCTGTTATTGTTGTTCCAGCATTTTTATTTCCAGTTATATCTTTCACAACTCCTTGTTTTATTGCCATCGTTAAAATACCACTATAATCTTTAGTTTTTTGTTCTTCACTTTTTTCTAGTTGCTCTAGGTTTGTTAGTGTTAATGTATATCTTTTTCCTATTATTACTCCAGATACTCCATTTATAGTTGTTGTTATGTCTTGAGCTGTTAAACTTTTACCCACTCCGAGAAATAGTAGATAAATTATCATATCTACTATCTGAAACTTTCATCATTATTGTCATATCATTTAATGTTAATAATGGTTGATCTATATCATAATATTTATCTGTGACATCAAAAGTCATTTTTACTGTTTTAGTTCCATGATCTATATCAGAAGTTATATATTTGTATGTGAAATCTGGTTCAATAAAGTCTACATCTTCAACATATATTTCTTCTTGGGTATAATTGCCATCTTCAGACCCTGTAACATATGCTTTTGTGTAATTAAATCCTCCTAAAGTAAGTATTATTAATATCATTAAAAAAATTATTGTTTTTATATTTTTTTTCATTTTATCTACCATAATCTTATCCTTATTTTTATTTACATTATCTCTATAATATTTTATATCACACAGCTTTTTTTATGTCAATAAAAGTAGTAATAAATCAATAATTGTAATATTTTTGTAATATAATGCAATAAAAATTTGGATATTTTTGTAAATAGTCTATTGACAATACTATTTTTTTGGATTATAGTGTTATTGTTATTGGAAAATCATGTGTTTTATAGTAATATCTACATTTTTTCCTTATTATGAGAGGAGTTTTTTATGCTTAACTTTGTGTTATGTGACGATAATATAAATATATTAAATAAAATGAAACAGATGTTAGAAACAATATTTATTAAAAATAATTTTAATGCGTCTGTTTCTTTTCAGTCTACAAATTATTTAGAAATTTTAAATTATATAAATAATAATACCGTTGATGTTATTATGTTAGACATTAACTTACAATCTAATAAAAGTGGTTTAGAACTTGCAAAAGAAATTAGAAAAATATGCAAAAATGCTTATTTAATTTTTACAACTGGTCACTTAGAATATGCGATGGTAGCATATAAATATAAAACATTTGACTATTTAGCAAAGCCTATAACATACGACAGACTAGAAGATACAATAACTAGATTATTCGAAGATGTAAATAACACATCAAAAAATTATATTAGAATAGACAATAAAAATACATTTATAGATTCTGATGAAATACAATACATAAAAAAAGATAAAGTAATGCTAGTTTTTCACACAAGTATACGTGATTATACAACTTATGGTTCTTTTAGTAAATTCGAAAACCGCTTACCAAAAACTTTTATCAGATGTCATAAATCTTATATAGCAAATATTTCGCAAATAAAAGATATTGATCCTATTTCAAGTATTGTTACTTTTAAAGATAATTCTACTTGCTATTTAGGTCCAAAATATAAAGAAAATTTTATGGAGGTTTTAAATGCTTATGGAAATTTTTAATTTTCTCTTTGAACCAAATTCTACACTAATTAAACTAATACTCATTCCAGCTTCTTTTATAGAGAATTTTTTAATACTTCAATTATTTACTTCTTTATTAAATATTTCTTCTACATTTAAAAGAAAGCTCACGTATTTTTTTATAATGTCCACCTGTGGTTTATTTAATATGTACTTGGTTCCAATTCCTTTTAATATAATATTAAATTATATAGTTTCAATAATACTTGCAAATATTGTTTTAAAAATATCTTTTTTCAAAAGTGTTTTTTCTGTTGTATTATCTGCTATTGTATTTAATGTAATTGGTGCTTTAATATTAAATCCATATTTAACACTTTTTAACATATCTAGTGATGACTTAAACGAAATACCATTCTATAGAATGCTTTACTTAATGTTAATGTACATATTAGTTTTAATTATAATTAATATACTGAAATTTAAACATGCTAAAATAGTTTTTTTAGAAGATGTAGATAAAAAAACTAAATATATAATTTTTTGTAACTTGCTATTAGGAATATTTACAATATTTATTCAATCTATTATTACAATTTATTATATAGATACATTGCCAGTAGCAATTACTTTCTTAAGTTTTATATCAATGGTTGCATATTTTAGTATAAGTATTTATAGTATAAATCGTGTTTTTAAATTAGTTTTAACAACTCAAAAACTTCAAAGTGCTGAAGAATATAACAACACCTTGCATATTCTACATGACAATGTTAGAGGTTTTAAACATGACTTTGATAACATTATTACAACAATTGGTGGTTATATAAGAACAAATGATATGGAAGGACTTAAAAAATATTACACACAACTTGAAGAAGACTGTCAAAGTGTTAACAATTTATATATTTTAAACCCAGATGTAGTAAACAATGATGGAATTTATAATTTAATCACTAAAAAATATCATGAAGCAGTTTCAAAAAATATTAAAGTTAATATATCTTTTCTATTAGATTTGTCAACATTAAATATGAAAATATATGAATTTGCTAGAATATTAGGTATACTTCTTGATAATGCTATAGAAGCAAGTTCTGAATGTGATAAAAAAGTAATAAATATTATTTTTAGAGATGATACAAAAAATTCAAGACAACTTGTTATAATTGAAAATACTTATAAAGATAAAAATATAGATACTGAAAAAATATTTCAAAAAGGTATATCTGGAAAAGAAAATCATACAGGATTAGGATTATGGGAAGTAAGAAAAATTGTTAAAAAAACTACTAATGTAAATTTATTTACTTCAAAAGATGAAAAATTCTTTAAACAACAACTTGAAATTTATTATAAAAATAGTCTTACATTATAATATATAAAAAACAATCACATATTTAACAAGTGGTTGTTTTTTATTATTTATATTATAGGAAGTTTTAAGAACTTTGCTAGTATAGAACAAAAGCGAACTTTAAAATATTTTAATTCTAATAACTTTTATACTTATTAAAATAAAACATTTTGAAGTCTGCGTATTTGTTCGTGCGAAATTTTAAAAGCAAATTTCTGTGCAACATATTTATATACTAGAAAAGTAGAACTTTCCTAATCTATAAAAAAACAGCAATAATGCTGTTTAAGGATTTAAAATATAACTTTTAGAGTTATTTGAGTCATTGGTAAAAATAAATATGCATAACTATTTTTACCAATGACAATTAATTAATCTTTTTTTATCATACATGATGGCATTTTAGGTTGATGAAAAACTACGAACATTACACAAGCTGTATTTGTTGCTTTTGCATATTTTTCTGCTGCTTTAGCTAAAAATTTTAACATAGTAAATCCCCCTTTTTAGTTAAAAATTTCTATAACACAAAATACTACCGGTACATATCTTGTATTAATCTTTTGTTAAATTGAAGCATCATTATATACTTCATATCCATATTTATTGTTTGTTAATCTATATGCTAATTTGGTAATTGATATTGTTTGCATTAAATTTGCTAATATTAATATATTTGAAATAGTGTTGTCTTTTATTACTAATGATGCAATTAAACCTATTGAAAAAGAAATATATGAAAATATTTGTTTTTTTCTTCTTTCTTTTTTTGTAAGTATTGGAACATCTTCAGTATCTGCTGGAGCATATAATTTTATCATTATTATTCCAAATATCCATACTGCAATTACAACAATAAGTTTTGTTATTTCACTAATGCTTATATGTTGGGCTATAAATGGTATAACACAATAAAATATTGTTGTTACAATTATGCAACCTAAGTGTGTTTTTAAATGAAAACCACCTGATGCACCTTTGTATGGAAATAATACAACAAATGTAAATAAAGCTAATTTGAAAACTCCTAATAAATATGCAATTGCTAACATTATAAAAAGTTTTGGTATTTCCCCTATAATGTTTTGTAGTCCATAATTTATTATTTCTGCTTTTTCATCATCTACATCTGGCATTTCTTTTCTGATTTTATTGGTTAAAAATGTACAGATTTTATCTATCATTTTATCACCCCTTTGTTTATGAGATGATTTTATCATGTTTTTTTCGTTTTATTATATTTTTTATACAAAACTGCCATTTTAATATATGAATATTGTAAATTTCATGTTTCGTATAATATTTTTTATATGAAAATAGATATATTACGTTAGATATCAAGATGATTTTTTATTATTTCATCAATAACTTTCACACATTAGTTAAGAAACATGCCCATCATACTTAAAAAAGTAGTACATTTTGCTTGTACTACTTAAAACAGTGCTAAATTAAACTCCTTTTCGAAATTTAATCTACTAAAAAATTTTTACATAGGCAACAGACACAAGGCCTGTTCCCGCTTATATATATTTTTTTATTATTTATTTTTTCATTTTACAATTTTATATTCTGTATTTGATACTTTTTCAAGTTGGACATTAGACTTTAGACAAACTAGCGGACGGAACCCATGGTCAGTATTGCTATAGGTGCTAAAGCTAACACTACCGTCGTGGGTTGGACACATACATAACATTGTCATAGTAACTGGCGGACGGGCTGGCCAACCAGTATGCTTCAGCATTTGCTTCACTATTTATAACATATAAAGGATCACTCGAATTTAACATATAGGTAATCACTGTATTCCAACCACCACTTTCTTGTTTTTTTATACTATACCCTGCTTGATTAGTTGCTCCTGCCACACATTCTTTTTTATATTTTTTATTATATGATTTAAATAGTAATTCTACTGTTGGTCCTCCTATTACATATTCTGCTTTATTAGTGTCTAAAAATTTGCTATTCCATGCTTCTGTGTCCATCATATATGCTACTGATTTCATATTGCTATATGTGCTTGAATAATTGTCTGTTCCATCTTCTTTATAAAAATAACTATTGTTTAATTTCTTTTGTTTTTCTGCTATTCTTGATGATCCAGCATAATCTCCTAAAATATTACTAAAATATGCTGCCCTTGGATAACTACTACTTCCATCATTTGGCTTGTGGCTTTTTGTTCCTCCTGTACTTCCTGGTAAATTTTCTCTTTCTACATAGTTATCAGCTATTAAATATATATTGTTACTGTCTGCATAAAATATTTTCCAGCCTACACTTGTTTCTGTTCCACTTGGTAATGTATAACCTGTTACTTTTGCTCCATATAAGCTTTCTGTTATATCAGATGCACTTACTATTTCTAGCTCCTCTATATTCCCATCAGAATCTACTATAAATGATTTTCCATCTATTGTTACTGTTACTGGAAATTCTCCTGCTGTTGTTTCTGCTATACCTCCATAATTTGTTGTTACTTCACTTTCTAATTGTTCTGCATTTAGTGTTCCATCTGTTGATTGTGATCTTACTGCCATTACTGCTAATTTTACTTTTTCCTCTGCTGATTTTACCTCTGTTGTTTTTTTGGCTTTTTGTGCTTGGGTTAGTATTCCATTCTCTCCCACTAATGTCATTACACTTACTCCTGCAAGAATTAATAGCACTATAATAGTTACTACAAGTGCAATTAATGTTATACCTTTTGTATTTTTGGTATTTCTTTTCGCTTTTGAAATTTCTTTCATTCTTTTTCCTCCCTTTTTATTTTTTATATTTAAAAACTTAATAACTATATAACTATTTTTTCGCTTAGGAAATCTAGATGATTTTCCTAGTACAGAAAAAAGACAGCAATAAAAACCTATTATATAGGCTTTATTTCTGTCTTATTATTCAAATATTTACTTTTACATATTAGTAGACATAAAGGTAGTGCTCTTGCTATGTTTAATAAACTAACCTTTGTTAGTAGATGTTCTGTGTGTGTGTGTGTGTACAGCCGCAAGGCTTTCAGCGTCTACTTTTTTCATCTTTTTTCTCCTCTTTTGTTCTTTATTTTAATTTTTATATAACTTTTTGTATGAAACTATATTATTCAAAATCTGTCATTTTGTCAACATTTATAATATAATTTTTTTAAATTGTTGACTTACATATATTTCCATGATAATATATAGGCAAGTTATGAAAATTATATTTATAATATTTCTTTATGTACATA
>CAKPHJ010000015.1 GCA_934157205.1 uncultured Clostridia bacterium | reverse complement strand
TTTTTTGAATTGTATCAAAGTTTGTTAACATTCCACCTAACCATCTTTGATTTACATAGTACATTCCACTCTTTATTGCTGCATCTTTCATGCAATCTTGAGCTTGTTTTTTTGTTCCTACAAATAGAACTGTTTTTCCTTCTTCTACTTGTTCTTTGATGAATTCATATGCTTCATCAATTTTCTTTGAAGCTTTTTGTAAGTCGATGATATGAATACCATTTCTAGCTTGGAATATGTATTCTGCCATTCTTGGATCCCATCTTCTTGTTTGATGTCCAAAGTGAACACCTGCTTCTAGTAATTGTTTCATTGCAACTACTGACATTTTAAATTCCTCCCTTTTTGTTATTCTTCCACAAAATTCTTTGCTTTTTTGGACCTTTTTTAGGCACTCCCTTTAAAGCTCATTTTGTGTGATTTTTTTTATGTTTTCTATTTTAACATTTTTTTTATTAAATTTCAAGTATTTTTTATTTTTATTTTTTTGAGACATTTTCATTTTCATTTACTAGTCACATATTTTTTATTGTTACACTTCACATAGTAACATTATAATGCTCCAATTATTCCAGCATCATTTCCAAGAATCGCAGTCTCAATATTAATATTTTCTCTTTCATTAAAAAGATTTCCTGGTTCCAAAAGTTTATTTTTTAATCTTTCTAAAAATACATCTTCGAAAAAAACAAAACTTCCACCTATTCCTATTGCTTCTGGTTCAAATATATTTATTAAATTTGTAATACCAATACTTAAATTTTCTATAAATTCTGAAACTACATTTTCTATTTTTTGATAATTTTCATTTTTAGGAGAATTTTTTCTAATTATATCAAGTAGTTCTTCTCCATGAACTGATTCATCAAAATTTAGTGCTTTTCTTAAATTATTTTTTAAATTTTTCATTGAAGCATATCTTTCCCAACAGCCTTTTTTCCCACAATTGCATAAAAGCCCATCTTTTTCTATAACTATATGACCAAACTCACACCCAGGTAAATTGCCTGTATCTAATAATTCATTGTTTATGATAACAGCTCCACCAATTCCTGTTCCTAATGTTAAAAATATGCTTCTTTTATATTTTTTTAAACAACCATAAGTATTTTCGGCTATTGCTGCACATTTAGCATCATTTCTTATTTTTATTGGAATTCCAGAAAATCCTTTTTTATTAAGTTTTTCTTTTAATTTATCAACTATGTTGTAATTTTCTATACCTAAATTTACAGATTTAATTATTGTTGTTTTATTCATTGTTCCTGGTATTGACATTCCAATTAGCTCTATTTCATACTCTTTAGAAAATTTTTCAATATTTTCTACTATATAATCTTCTATATATTCATGTATTGATTTATTTTTATCTTCCTTTTCTGCATTTGTAATTCTTTTTTGGTCTTTTTTAATAATTATTCCATTTTCGTCTACTAGCCCAATTCCAATATGACTTCCACCTAAATCTATACCAACTTTCATTTTTACACTTCCTATCTTTTTTTCTATACTCCATATGCTGAAAATAAGAAATTACCCATATAAACTTGAATACATGGAACCAATACAACCAACACAAAGAATATTAATACAACACCTACAATAGCGTAAACTACTTGTGGTAATGCCTTCATTATTTTGTTCATTATATTGTTTATATCTACTTGCATATATTCTACTAATTTTTCCATCATTTCAGATAAATCTGTTTTCATACCAATTTCCAACATTTCTGTAATCATTGGTTTAGCCAGTCCTGAATTTTCAAATGGTTCAACCCATGAAGAACCAATAAGTAAGTTATTTATTGATGTTTCAATAATAGATAATAAAACATAATTTTTTATAACATTTTTACTTACTTCCATTGAGTCTTGAATTCTCATACCATTTTTTAAATTTAATAACATTGCTTTTAAAAATCTTGATAAATCTAATGCAAAAATCAATTCTCCAAAAATCGGCATTTTATATTTAAAATAATGAAAATTGTATTTTCCTTTCGGAGTATTTATATACATTAAAATTATTCCTACAACAGCTAATATAAATAAAATAGGCACATACCAATATTGTATAGCTTTATTTATGAAGTCTGCAAACCACAAAGTGATTGCTGGTAAAGTATCTTGTGTTCCTAGTTCATTAAATACATTTTGTATAGCTGGAATTGCAAATAAAGTTCCTACAATTAACATTACAATTAACAAAACAAATTGTATAATATTTGGAATTAAAATATTTCTTAATTTTTTATTTATTTTTTCTGTATCATCTAAATATTTAACAGCTTGTTCTAATGAATTTGTAAGCGAACCAGATAATTCTCCTACTTTTATCATGTTTATATATATAAATGGAAATACATTTGAATAATATTCCATTGTTGTGTACATACTTTCTCCTGCTTCAACACCAGCTAAAATGTCTTCCAAAATACCTCTTAAAGATAAATTCTCAGTACTATTAATCAATGTATTTAAAGCATGAATATTATTAAAATTAGCTTTTTTTAGTAAATAAAAATTTTGAGTAAAAACTACTAAATCTCTTTGTGTTATTCTTTCGCTTCTTGCTAAATATAAATTTATTTTTTCTTTTGTTGAAAGTGTTTTACTTTTTGTTCCTAATTGAGTAGTATTTACGTTTTTCATTATTTCTTGTATATCTACAATATTTTTCTTTTGTCTTTTTACTTGTTTTCTACGATATGAAACTTGTTGTATTTCTATTGGTAGTAAATCGTTACTTCTTAATATTTTTATAAGATTTTGTCTACTATCTGCTTCAACTCTATTTCGTACTACTAATCCATTTTTATCAGCTGCTTTGTATACGTATGTAGGCATTTTATACCTCCTTACCTATTTCCTTTTTTTATTTTTAGTTGCATAATAGTTCTGTTTAATATTTCAATATTTTTTTCCTCAATTTGTGCTTTTGCTTGATCCAGTGTTATTTTTTCTTCAACGAATAATTCTGCTAAAGAATTTATAAGTCCAATACTTCCGCTTTTCTAAATTACTTTGAATAGCATCTTCAATTTCAGATACACTCATTTTATCTTTACGAATAATACCTGCAACTATATTGTCAACTACCATTACCTCTGGCACTAATACCAATTTTCCATCTAAACCTTTTAATAATCTTTGTGAAACAACTAGTTTTAACAATGCTGAAAGTAAATATTTCATTGTAGCTTGATCTCTAACTTCATAGAAGTTTATTAATCTATCTATAGTTTCTGCACAAGACTTTGTGTGTAGTGTTCCAATAACTAAATGTCCAGACTCTGCCATTTCTATCGCTGCTTCTATTGTTTCTTTGTCTCTTATTTCGCCAATAACTAATATATCACAATCTTCTCTTAGTGAATTTTTAACACCATCACTAAATGTTAAGATGTCTCTTCCTTTTCCAATTTCCTTTTGAACTATTAAAGATTTTTTTGAATGATGTTTATATTCTACTGGGTTTTCTAATGTCAATATCTTTTTGTTTTGATTTTCATTTATATAATTTATTAATGCATTTAATGTAGTACTTTTTCCAGAATTAGTTTTTCCTGTAACTAAAATTAAACCTTGTGGCTGATATGTCATTCTTCTTACTATGTCTGGAATTCCAAGAGATTCATAAGATGGTAACTCATTTTTTATAAGTCTTAATGTAAAAATAGGAATTTCATCAGACATAGAAATATTCACTCTTAAACGAATATCTTTATATTCATAAGACATATCTAATTTTCTTTGCGAATTATATATAGAATCTTTATCTATGTTTCCTTTTACCAAACAATCATAATATTCCATCATATCATCTTGAGTTAATATATTGCATCTTTCTACAGGAACTAAATCTCTTGTTATTCTAAGCATTGGCTTATTATTACATACTAAATGTACATCTGAAGCATCATTTTTAATAGCTTCATCTAATATTTCATCTAAACTCATAATTACCTTTTATAATCAATTATTGTTACTATCTATGTTATTTTAAAATTTGATATTATATTAATTGTTAATAGAATTATTAATTGATTAATTCCTTCCTCGTATAATTTTTTTATATAATATTAATAAAATAATAATTTTTTGTTTAATTCTTCTAATGTAGTATATCCTTCTATTACTTTTCTTATTCCATCTACTACTAATGGTTTATAGCTACCTTTTAATGCTTCTTTTCTTATATCTATACTTGATCTTCCATTCATTATTTCTTCTTTTATTTCGTCTGTTAGTTCCATTATTTCAAAAATTCCCATTCTGTCGTAATATCCTGTATTGTTGCAAAATTCACAACCACTAGCATCATAGGTTACGCCAGATAAATCAAAATTAACACCATATCTTCCACAAATTGATGTAATAATTCTTTTTTCTTCTTCTGTAAAATTTCTTTCTTTTTTACATTTAGGGCACAGTTTTCTAACCAATCTTTGTGATATTGTTGTAGCTAGTGTACTTGAAATATCATAATCTGACAATCCCATTTTTCTCAATCTTGTTATTACTTCTACAGCATCTATTGTATGAATAGTAGATAATACATAATGTCCTGTTTGTCCAGCTTGTATAGCAATTTCAGCTGTTTCTATATCTCTTATTTCACCAACCAGAATAACATCTGGATCTTGTCTTAAAACAGTTCTTAAAGAATCAGAAAATGATGCCTTGCTATCTATTTCTATTTGATTTAATCCTTCTATACGTATTTCAACTGGGTCTTCTATTGTTGTTATATTTATTTCTGGTTTATTTAAGAAATCTATAATACTATATAATGTAGTAGTTTTTCCTTCTCCTGTTGGAGCAGCAATAATTGTCATACTATTTCTTTTATTTATTTTTTTAGTTAATTGTTGTTCTGTTTCTGGAAATCCTAATTCAAAAATATTTTTTATGTTAGAATTCTTTTTTAGTAATCTTAATACAAATTTTTCTCCATAAACATTTGGTTGTGATGAAACACGAATATTATAATCTTCATATAATAAAATTCTACCATCTTGTGATTCTTGTTTTTCTTGATACATATTTGATATTGCTTTTAGCCTACCAATTATTTGCTGTTGCTTTTCTTTCTCTATTTTTGCAACTGTAAATAATTCTCCATCTATTCTATATCTTACTCTTACTTCTGTATCCATTGGTTCAATGTGTATATCACTTGCCCTTTTTGCTATAGCTGTTTTTATTATACTATCTACAAGTCCTGTTACTGTATCATTTTTTTCTGCAATTTCAAGCCCAATATTTGATTTTCCTTCTAATGTTCTTATAATTCTTTCTATATCACTTTCAAAAGTAACATAGCTTTCCATTACTAATCCTTTATTTAATAACAAAAGTTTTATAGTATTAATATTATTACTATTAGCTGTATCTGCAAAACAAACTTTTACTTTTCCATTTACTTCTTCAAAAGGAATTGCTTTGTTTTTCATTGCAATATCAACAGAAAAATAGTCCGTTAATTTTGCTTTAATATTATTACTTCTTAATAAAACTCCCTTTTCTCTTAAAATATCTCCTATTGCTTCTATCAATATTTGAGGATCACATACATTTAAAATATATAAAATATCTCCTATTTTTCTTTCTGGATGTGATTTTTGATATTCCAAAGCTTTGTTAATATCAGTTTCAGTAACAATTCCTCTTTTTACTAACTCAACTCCTATAGGCTGTCTTTTTCTAATCTCCATAACTTTAATTTCCTTCCTTAAAATAGTTACTTAAATTGCAATTTATATTATAGTATATACTCTATTTCTTTCTTTTCCATTTACAATCATATTTACTTTTACAAGATTTTTTCCATTTTCAGTAGTAAATTCAAATTTACATTTTTCAATTTTCTTTGCAATTTTTAAGTTATTTCTATATATTCCCCTATTTTCGTTTATATATGTGTATTGCGTTCCATTGTCAAAAACTATATAACTATTAATTATATCTGAACTTTCATTATTTTCATCTACATAAGTAGTTTTACATTCTAGTACTTTTATATTATCTAAATTCATTTCGTTTGAAAAAAAACTAATAAATCTAGTATATTCTATTAATGGGTCTATACTATCTCCCATATTTTTAGTATTTTTATAAAAATATCCACTAATTGTTGCCATAACAGCTACAATTACTGTCATTCCAATAACATAAATAATTAATGAAATTAATGTAATACCATTTTCTTGCTTCATTTTAGGTCTCCTTTGAAAGTATTGTAGATAATTCAACTGTTTGAATATTTCCTTTAAATTTATAACTTACAACTACAGTAATTTTTTTTACTATATTTGCAATTTTTTCACTTTGCATATCATTATAGTCTTCTACAAAAATTGTTCTATAAAAGCCTTCTTTTACCTCTTTTTTTCCACTTAAAATATTGCCTTCAGAATCTTTTTTTCCAAGTTCATTTCCATATACATCTTGACTACTATTTTTATTTATACCATTAAATCTTTCAAAATTATCATTTTTTATTTGTTCTATTTCATCAACAGCTATATCAAGTGCTTGTGTTTTCAAATCTATTTCTTTTGAATTACTATTTATATTGTAAGACAAAAAAGCAATTATTGAAACAAATATAAAAAGTACAACAATTGATATTGCTATATCAATACCAGTATATCCATTCTCTTTTTTTATTTTCATATTTGTTTCATTCCTTTCTTTATAACATTTATTTGTACAATATTATTTTAATAAATAGTTATTGCTGTATAAAACAAGTAATAATGTTGCAATATTTGTTACACCTAAACAAAAGCCTATACTTATATTTTTGGCTATTTCTCTTTCATCTTTCTTCTTTCTTTTTCCTTTTTCTTTTATTTTATATATTAAAATATATATTGCTACTGTTAATAGAGTTAATATTATAGAATTTATAGTTATTAGCTCATATGTAAAAGTTAGCATTATTATTATCATTAATAATATTCCAGTTACATAGCTATTTTTAGCATATTTTTTCAATGTAATTGTATCAAAAATTAAAACAATTATATATAAAGTTAAACACATACCATATCTATATATATTAGCTTTTTCTACTATGCATAGATATAACATATACATAATAGATATTACGATTCCATAAACCAAAACCAGTTTGTCCATTTTTCTATTTTCTTTATCTATACCAGAAATTAAAATTATATATGTAAAGTATAAAACCATGAAAGTAAATTCAACTATTTTTTGAATAGATAAAGTTAATAAATTTAGTTTCATTACATATCCTAATATAACAAAAAGTAATCCAGATAATATTTCAAGAATTAAATATCTTGGTCTTATTTTTTGTTTACAATATCTGCATCTTCCTCTTAAAAAAATGTAACTAAATATTGGAATTAGATCAAATGTTCCTAATTCATGCCCACAATCTGGACAATATGAATGTTTATGTGCAATATCTTGTCTTTTTGGAATTCTATATACAGCAAGTGTATAAAAACTACCAAAAAATATTCCCATTATAAATAATAATAAAATTAATATAATTGTTTCCATTTATTTTTTTCCTTTTCTATTTTTGAATTAAGCCATACACACTTAGTGTGCGTATGGCTTTTAAATTTTTATTAGTTATTTTGTGGTGCTTCATTTATTGTATATGGAGCTGTTTTTAAATTAACTTTTCCAGATACAGTTGGAACTTTTTTTGTAGTGTTTTTATATGATATTGTTAAATCACCTGTTGTTTTATCAAATTCATACCAATAAACACCTTCAGCTTCTGTATCTACTATACCATCTGTTGTTAATGCTTTAATTATTGCAGTTTCTGGGCTATTTCCATCTGTAGCTATAGCTGAATAATTAGATTTAGCAACTTGTTGTTCATATATTGTAGATTTAACAGCACTTAATGTTAAATTTATTTTTTCTATTGCTTCAGATTTTGCAGTTTCATTTTTAGCATTATTTGCTTGTGTTAATATTCCATTTGAACCACCAAGCATTGCTATTGATACTCCTGCTAAAATTAACAATACAATTATTGTTATAACTAAAGCAATTAGTGTAATACCTTTTTGTTCTTTCATTTCGTTTCCTCCATTTTTATAATATTACTCTGCTTTTTTTATTTCATAATCAGCTGATTCTGTTGCATCTAGCTTTATTGTACCTGTTGCTTCTTTTACATCACTTGCAGCGTTTTTATATCTAATTGTTAAAACTCCGTCTGCTGTAGAATAAGTATATTTTCCATCAACTGCTGTTGTGCTTTTTGTTAAAGTTGTACCTAAATCTTCTTTCATAACATCTACTATTTCACTATTAACATCATTTTTATCTGTTGTTAATGCTGTGTAAGTATCATCTGAAACAAGTTTTTCATATACTTTAGCTTTAACAGCATTTAATGATAAATTAATTTTTTCTACAGCTTCTGCTCTTGATGTTTCTCTTTTTGCATTGTTTGATTGAGTTAATATTCCATTTTGACCTCCAAGCATTGCAATTGATACTCCTGCTAAAATTAATAAAACTATTATTGTTATAACTAAAGCAATTAAAGTAATACCTTTTTGTTCTTTAAACATTCCTTTTACCTCCTTTTCTTTTGAATTATATTATACATATTTATATTAATATATAAATATAATGTTAAAAACTATATTTATTATTTTGTGCCTTTATTTTGAAAAAACTTTCCGCCTTCTTCATTTGAACTATTTTCTTGTGTATTGTTGTTTGTGTTATTATTTATATTATTATTTGTAGCATTACTATTTTGGCTACTGCTATTATTTTTATTGTTTTGTGTAGTTTCATTTGAAGTGTTTTCATTTTCATTTGTATTATTTACTGTTTCATAAGAAGAAAATGGATTTGCTTTTCCTGGTTTATATCCTTGAATTTTTTTATAATTATTTAAATCTGTTTGGTCTACTTCATATGTCATTATAACCTGTTCTTCTTCTACATCACCTGTTTCAGCAAGTTCTTTTTTTGCTTCTTCCGGTGTAGAATATGAAACAATATTTGGTAATGTTTTTGAAACAGGATTATATTCATATAAAATAATTCCCAAGACTAACATTATAGCTAAAATTAATAACAATACTATAATTATTTCTTTTACAATTTTTTTAGCCATATTTAGCTCCTCTCTACAATTTATTCTTTGCTCGAATTTGTTGCTGTTGCGTTTGTAGTATTTGTTGTATTATTACCTGTTGTATTTGTGCTATTGGTTGTATCTCCGAGTTTCTTCTTCTGTTTTGCTAGTTTCTGAAACATCTTTTATTTCAATATCTTTACATGTGAATTTTGCTTGTAATTCATTAGTGTTTTCAGAATTTGGTGTCATACTAAATTCTTCTATTTTAAATCCTAATGTACTATCATTTTCTATGTCAGATATAAAATCTGTTATAGAAATATAACTACCTGTTACTGTGAATTTTAAGTCATAAAAATTTTGTGCTAAATTGTTTCCTTTAGTAACATCCATTCTCATAACAGCACCTTCACTTGTAGCATAATTTCCTAATTTAACCCATAAGGTTTCGATTTCATATCTTTCAAGTTGTCCAGATGTACCTTCTTCACCATCTTGACTAACAGCTAAATCATCATATTCTTGTTTTTGTTGTTTTAGTTTTTTTGTGTCAGATTCAACTGTTGCAACAGCCTGTTTATAATCTTTTTCAGATAATTTACTTGCTTCTTGAATTTGTTCATCTAGTTCATTATTTTTTTCTTTTATTTGCACAAAACCTAAAACTTCTGTTTTTCCAATATTAAAACCATGTATTGTTATATATGCTGAAAGAACAACTAGCAATGTTATAAGAATTAACATTAATAATTTTTTCATGGCAAATCTCCTTCTATTTTTACTGTAACAACATTATTATCTTTTTGCCCAGCTGTTGATATTACATTTGATAAAATAACATCTGTTTTTATTTTTGCTTTTAAATATCCTAATTGTTCATATTTGTTTGACTGTGCATTTATAACAATATGTGTTCCTGTTGTGTTTTCAATAGAAGTTAATTGTACATTTTCTGGAACTATAGACATTATTTGGTTTAAAAGATTTGGTATTGCATTTTTTGTTTTATTTCTTTCTGCTATTTTATTATTTGCTTCTTGTAAATTTTTAACCAAATTACTATATTCGTTTGTTTTTGATTTTATTTTTTCATCATCTGATTTAGCTAATGATATTTGGCTATTAATTGAGTCTATAGTAGTTTGTGTTTCTTGTTTTTTCTTTGTTATTTGTTTTGCAATTAATCCAGAAAAAGCACTATATATTATTACAAAAATTATTAATCCAGAAATAACTCTTAATAATGCTATTTCTGTTTTATCTAAAGGTTGCTTTAAATTCCAAGTTAAAACTCCTCCTTGAAATTTCTTTTCTTTTTTGCTTTTTCCTGGCGTTATTTCAATTTTTAGCCAATCTGGAATTTGATCAAAAAGAGTTTTAGCTTTAAAGTTCATTCCAGAAATTCCTTCTCCTATTCCCATTAATCCTAATGAAATAGCAGAATTCACTTCTATATAGTCTTTTATACTTATGTCTCTTGTTTGTTGTATAAAATATGGCTTGAGTATTTCACAATTCACTTCTGTTAAATATTCTTGAAAATATAAGTCTATATTATTTATTAAAGCTCCTGTACCTGTTATATAGACTTTTTCTATTTTTTCTATGTTTGAATTTATTAATTTTCTTATTTCTCCAACAATATTATATAAAACTGGCATTATATCTTCTAATGATGTTACATGTTCATACTGCAAGTCTTTTCCTTCTGATGTATATATTGTTGTGTTTTTTGCAATTTCATATGCTTTTGAATATGAATTTTCTTTTGCATTTATTTTACTTAAATATTCCATACTTCCATGTTCTATTATATCTATATTATATATTTTATTGTTTAATAATGTTGTAACTGTTGTTTTATCTTCAATATTTACAATTAAACATTTCTCATTTTTATTAACATCTATTAAATTAGGTATTGACATAGAAATTGGTATTATATTTGATAATTTATAACCATCAAATTGACTAGTTATTTTGTTTAATTCTATTTTATTGTCTGAAACATGAATTACTTTTAATTTGTCTTTTATTTTTGTATTTCCTACTATAGCATATCTGCTTTCTAATGCATTTGGATTATAGCCTTTTTCACTGCAAAAAGAATCAAATTCTAGTTTTATAGCTCTTTGTAAATCGTTTTTGTTTAATAATGCAAACATTTCAAAATAGTTGTATATTTCTTCAGACATGTTTACACTAATCGGAGTCTTTTGACTATAAGTTTCTTGAATTATTTGTTCTATTGCTGGCTGTAATTTATCAAAAAATTTAATTCCAAATGATTCGACTTTTATTTTATCATGATCTTTAGAAACTTTTGCATATTTAATTATATGTTCTTCAATATATAGCCCTAAACAGCTCGAATTTGCCATCTCAAACTCCCTTTTCTTTTTATATTTTTAACAATTAAATAGAAAAAAACTTGTGTTTTTTTAAAATTACTTCCTATTCTATTTTATATTTATTTGTTAAAAAGTCAATATTTTTAATATAGTTGTAATGCAAATTTAATACAAATGTAATATATCTTTTATTATTTTTTATTAGAATTTTTTACATAATTTGCATATAAAAAATCCATCTGTTATTTTATTTGGTTGAACACAAATATATTTATTTTCTTTTATATATTTATTAAAAAATGAATTTGGCAAACTTTCTATTTCTTCTATCACAAAATTTGTATTACTTTTTATAAAATCTTTTATTATATTTTCATTTTCTTGTTTTAAAATACTACATGTTGAATAAACTATACTTCCTCCTGTTTTTATATATTTTGAACAAGTTTGTAATATATTTTTTTGTGTTTTTGTAATTTGAGCTATATCTTCTTTTTTTCTTTGCCATTTAATATCTGGTTTTCTCTTTATAACACCAATTCCCATACAAGGGACATCTAATAGAATTTTATCATATTTTTCTTTATATTCTTCATTATAAAGTTCTGCATTATTTACTTTTTCATTAATTATATTAATTCCTAAACGATTTTTAGCGTTCTCTACAAGTTTAACTCTGTGTTTATGAATATCCCACGCATCTATTTGTCCATTATTTTGCATTATTTCTGCTATATATGTTGTTTTTCCACCTGGACTACTACATGCATCAAGAACCTTTTCATTTTGTTTTGGACTTAAAATCAATGGAATTAGTCCTGCTGCCTCATCTTGAATTGTAAATAAGCCATTTTTAAACTCTGACATATTTTCTATATTTTTTACTTTATTTAAAACAAGAAAATCTTCTAAAATTCCTTCTTCTACTTCTATATTTTTTTCCTTTAATGTCTTTAGTAGCTCTTTTTTGCTTGTTTTTAGTTTATTTATTCTTATACTAATTTTAGGTTTTATATTTGAATTTATACAAATATTTTTCACATCTTCTTCCGAAAATTCATGTAATAACTCTTTTACAATCCATTCTGGCATAGATGTTGTTTTTGAGATTTTTTCTATATTATTTTCTATATTATTAAAGTCTTTTAAATCTTCTTTTTCTATTTTTCTAAGTATTGCATTAACAAAATTACTACTTGATTTATGTCCATATCTTTTAGCTAAATTAACGCTTTCATTTACACTTGCTGATTTAGGTATTTTGTCTAAAAATACTATTTGATAAATTCCCATTCTAAGAATATTCAAAATCCAGGTAGATATTTTTTTTATTTTAATTTTAGAATATTTTTTAATTATTTCATCAATTGTTAATCTCCATGTTGTTGTTCCATAAACTATTTCTGAAATTAATCCTATATCTTTTTCATTTAAACTTTTCTTATTCTTTCCCAATTCTTCATCTAAAGCTATATTAGAATATGCATTGTCTTTATCAATTTTATATAAAACTTTTAAGGCTACTTCTCTTGCTTTATCTATCATTTTATTTCCTTCTTTCTCTAATATATATTAATGATTATATCTAGTTTTTTTATTTTTTTCTACTAATTTTGAATATTTTTCTAAAATTAGTAAAAAATATGATTACAATTCACAATATATTATTTATGGAGGTAATATGGATATTAAAAAACATTTAATTATAACTGGTTATTCCACAGTTTCATGGAAAGACGCTATTGTTAAAGCAATTGCAGAAACGTCTAAAACTATAGATTATATTTCTGAAGTTAAAATATTAGAACAACGTGCTAATATTGATGGTGATAAAATTTCAGAATATTTTGTTGATTTAGACATTAGTTTTATTATTGATTTAAACAGAAAAAACAGCAAATAGAAAGGAAGTGAAAAAATGGATCCTACTGAAACAAAACAAACTTATCAAAACTATGTTGATAAAAAATCACCAAATTCTCCTATTATAAAAAATTGTTTTAATGCTTTTTGGGTTGGAGGGTTAATCTGCACAATTGGTCAAATAATACTTAATATATGTAAAGAACGTGGATTTGATACGCAAACTTCTGGTACAATTGTTTCCATTTTATTAATTGGTATATCAGCATTTTTAACAGGTTTAAATTTATTTAACAAAATTGGTAAATTTGCTGGTGCTGGTTCTTTAGTTCCTATAACAGGTTTTGCAAACTCAATAGTTTCTCCAGCAATGGAATATAAATCTGAAGGCTATGTTATGGGTGTTGGTAGCAAAATGTTTACAGTAGCTGGCCCTGTTCTTGTTTTTGGTATTTCAGCAGCTATAATTGTAGGAATTATTTATTTAATTTTTAATACACAAAGTATGACTTTAGTTTAATTTAGGAGATGATTTTTTTGGAAAAATTAGGTTTACGGAACTATAAAATTTAATAAACCACCAACTATTTTAGAATGTGCATCAATTGTTGGTCCGAAGGAAGCACAAGGTCCTTTAGCAAAATATTTCGATCAAACTTTAGATGATGAATTATGGGGCGAAAAAACATGGGAAAAAGCAGAAAGTAAAATAATAAAAGAAACTGTAAATAGTGTAATTTCAAAATCAAATGTTCCTTCTAGTGAAATTGATTGTATGTTTGCTGGTGATTTATTAAATCAGTGTATTTCTTCAAGCTTTGGATTAAGAGAATTAAACATTCCATTTTTCGGAGTTTTTGGTGCATGTTCAACATTTGTAGAATCTATGATTTTAGGTTCAATATGTGTAGAAAGTTTTGCAAATAATGTGCTTTGTGCAACATCAAGTCATTTTTGTAGTGCAGAAAAACAATTTAGATTTCCTTTAGAACTAGGGAATCAAAGACCTCCAACTAGTCAATGGACCGTTACAGGCTCTGGTGCTGCAATTTTAACAAAAAACGGGCAAGGTCCATTTATAACACACTTTACTCCTGGTAAAATAGTAGATTTAGGAATAAAAGACGCAAACAATATGGGTGCAGCAATGGCTCCTGCATTTGTAGATACTTTAATAACTCATTTTAAAGATACAAATAGAAACCCTAGCTATTATGATGTAATAATAAGTGGTGATTTAGGCCATATTGGAAAAGACATAGCAATTGATATAGCAAAATCTAGAGGATATAATATAAAGTCAAATTATAATGACTGTGGAGTATTAATATTTGATAAAAATAGTCAAGATACCCATAGTGGTGGTAGTGGATGTGCTTGTTTAGGTACTGTTTTTTCTGGATATTTCTTTAAACAATTAAAAGAGAAAAAAATTAAAAAAATACTTGTTATTGCTACAGGTGCATTAATGAACTCTACTAGCTCGCAACAAGGTGAATCTATTCCTGGAATTGCTCATGCTGTTAGCATAGAACTTTAAAATTATAATAATAACAATATTTGAAAGGATTGATCTATTATGAATATAAACTGGACAAATGTTTTTGATTTATCAGTACTATTAAAATGTTTTTTTACTGGTGGTATAATATGTATTATAGGTCAAATTTTAATAGATAAAACAAAACTCACTCCCGCAAAAATACTCGTTATTTTTGTTACAACCGGTTGTATTTTAGGTGGTCTTGGAATATATCAATATCTCGTTGATTTTGCTGGAGCTGGAGCAACCGTTCCTTTAACAGGATTTGGTTATAATCTTGCAAAAGGTACTATAGAAGCTGTCAAAGAGACTGGTCTTGTTGGAGCATTTACAGGTGGTGTAAAAGCTGCTGCTGGAGGTATTGCTGCTGCTGTTTTCTTTGGATATATTGCATCACTTATTTCAAAACCTAAAATGAAAAAACAATAAAAACAATAAAAAAAATAAGAAAAATTCTAAATTTTTCTTATTTTTTCCAGCTTTTAAGCATTTTTTGCTATTTCAGCAATTTCTGTAAAAGCTTTTGGATCTGAAACTGCTACTTCTGCTAACATTTTTCTGTTTATTGTAACATTAGCTTTTTTTAATCCTGCAATCATTTTGCTGTATGTTGTTCCATTCATTCTTGCTGCAGCATTAATTCTTGCAATCCATAATTTTCTGAAATTACTTTTTTTATCTTTTCTTCCTACATATGCATAAGATAAAGATTTCATAACTGCTTGGTTTGCATTTCTAAATCTATAATGTTTTGCTCCAAAATATCCTTTTGCTTGTTTTAATATTTTTTTATGTCTTGCTCTTGTAGTTCTTGCTGTTTTTACTCTTGCCATTTAAATTTCACCTTCCTTATTATTGTAAGGGTGTATTTATTTGTTCTTTTACAATCCCTTTATTCATTTTTATTAGTTACCATATGGTAATAATTTTTTTATTGTATTTTCGCAAGTTTTACTTGCATAAGCATTTTGAATTTTACCTGATTTTTTTTGTCTTTTTGTTTTGTTTGCTAATAAATGTCTTCTGTTTGATTTTGTTCTTTTTACTTTACCTGTTGCTGTTAAAGAATATCTTTTCTTAGCAGCTTTATTTGTTTTTAATTTTGGCATAATAAAACTCCTTTCGTTATTTTCTTATATATAAACAGTTATTTATTTTTATAAATACTGTTAAAATCTTTTTTTATTTTTCACTTTTTTTAGCTAATATTGTAAACATGTTTCTTCCTTCCAACTTTGGTGTCTTTTCGACACTTGCAATGTCACTTAATTCTTCAATAAATTTGTTTAAAACTACTTCTCCTGCTTTAGAATTATTGACTTCTCTTCCTCTAAATCTAACTGTTATTTTTACTTTATTTCCATCAGAAATAAATTTTCTTGCATTTTTAGATTTAAAACCAAAATCATGTTCTTCAATGTTTGGAGTTACTCTTAATTCTTTTACTTCTAATACTTTTTGTTTCTTTTTTGCTTCTTTTTCTTTTTTTGCTTGCTCAAATTTGTATTTTCCGTAATTCATTATTTTACATACTTGTGGATTTGCATTAGGTGCGACTAATACTAAATCTAAATTTTTTTCTTCTGCCTTTTCTAATGCTTCTGATAATGATACAACTCCTAATTTTTCTCCATTGTCAGCTATTAGTTGAACTTCTTTGGCTCTTATTTGCCTGTTGATTGGTAATTCTTGTTTTATAGAAAACACCTCCATAAAAAAATTGACTTTGTTACAAGTCAATAATCAATAAATAAAACAATGTATATTTTAGTTTTGTTTTACTTTTATTTGATTTCTAACCTTTTTCTTGATTGATAAGGTGAGAAGTTTGACTTCTTCTTGTAACGTTTCTTATTATACACTATTTTATTTATATTTGTCAATATTTTTATAGATTTTTTCAAAATCTTTTTGCTATTTTATTTAGCTACAAATTGTAACAATAATATTGCAATACTTTGAATAATAAACAAATTTAAAATATTTGAAGTCAATAAATTATTTGTTGCTTCAACAACTCCTAACATTTCATTATCATTATTTTTCTTATAATGTTTTTGTGCCTCAAAAAAAGTTATTAATTCTGGCAAACTAGTTATTACGCCCAATAATATTCCTACAATAAACTGTGAAATACTAAAACTATTACATAATACATATAGGGTTTCACCAAGTAGTTCTCCAACAACAAACAATAAAATTCCAGAAAATGCCAATATTATTACATATAAAATTGTTTTTCTTGTGTTTTGTCCTTCTTTTTGTTCTTCTAACTGTATTTTTTCTTCTAATTTATTTTCTTCATTTTTTAAATATAATTTATGAATATTACTATTTGTTTTTACAAATATATAATATAAAAATACAAAGATAGGAACAGCAATAATTTTCATTTGCAAATTATATTTAACCATTACCAGTGGTATTATTATTGTTATTAATACTAAAAATAAATCTATTTTTAAAGCTTTATTTTTTAATATTTTACTATTTTTATTCAATACAATAGATGCTATATATTGTATTAAATTTATTACATTTGAACTTAATACATTTATAATGCTTGTTCCTATTAATCCATTTAAGCTTGATGCACATATTGTAAGAAATTCTGGTACAGATGTTGCAAATCCTGCAATATCACCAATAGTTTTTGGTTTTAAATTTAAATTTTCTGCTAATTTTCTTAAAGTTGTTACCAATATATATTTTGAAATTAACACTATAATTCCAGAATAAATTAAAAATTTTATTATTTCTACAAACATAATTTTATAATTTTCCCTTTCTTACTTTTGTTACACTTATTTTAGAGTTACAATTCACAGTTCGTGAGAAAAGATATTTAAAAATTATTCTCAAATTTATTTTTCCCAATTTATTGATAATTATTATAAAATATTATATAATATGCGATATAGCAATTTGCTAACATTACAAAAAAGAAAGAAGGAACTAAAATGATTGATATCAAATTTTTAAGAGAAAATCCTGAAATTGTAAAAGAAAACATAAAGAAAAAATTTCAAGATAACAAAATAAATTTAGTTGACGAAGTAATTGAATTAGACAAAAAAAATAGAGAAGCAAAACTTCTTGGAGATAATTTACGTTCCGAAAGAAAAACACTAAGTAGTCAAATTGGTTCACTTATGAAATCTGGAAAAAAAGAAGAAGCAGAAAAAATCAAAACACAAGTAGCAGAAGTTAACAAAAAATTAGAAGAAAATGAAAAATTAGAAAATACATACTCAGAAGAAATAAAAAATAGAATGATGAAAATACCAAATATTATGCATAGTTCAGTTCCTATTGGTAAAGATGATAGTGAAAATGTAGAAGTAGAAAAATTTGGAGACCCAATTGTTCCTACATATGAAATACCATTCCATGGTGAAATTTTAGAATCACTTGGCGGATTAGACCTAGACAGTGCACGAAGAGTTGCTGGAAACGGTTTTTATTATCTTATGGGTGATATAGCAAGACTACATTCTGCTGTTTTAACATATGCAAGAGATTTTATGATAAATAAAGGATTTACTTATTGCATACCACCATACATGATTAGAAGTGATATTGTAACAGGTGTTATGAGCTTTGAAGAAATGGATGCAATGATGTACAAAATAGAAGGTGAAGATTTATATTTAATTGGTACTTCTGAACATTCAATGATTGGAAAATTCAAAGACCAAATATTAAAAGAAGAAGAACTACCATACACAATGACATCATATTCTCCTTGTTTTAGAAAAGAAAAAGGTGCTCATGGTATAGAAGAACGTGGTGTTTATAGAATTCACCAATTCGAAAAACAAGAAATGATTGTAGTTTGCAAACCAGAAGAAAGTTGGGAATGGTACAATAAAATGTTATCTTATACAGTTGAATTTTTCAGAAGCATGAATGTACCCGTTAGAACTTTAGAATGTTGTTCTGGAGATTTAGCAGACCTAAAAGCAAAATCTTGTGATGTTGAAGCATGGAGCCCTCGTCAAAAAAAATATTTTGAAGTTGGAAGTTGTTCAAACCTAACAGACGCTCAAGCAAGAAGACTTGGAATTAGAATAAAAGGCGAAAACGGCAATTACTTTGCACATACATTAAATAACACCGTTGTTGCCCCACCTAGAATGCTTATTTCTATTGTAGAAAACAATTATCAACCAGACGGAAGTGTTATTATCCCAGAAATTTTAAGACCATACATGGGTGGACAAGATGTAATAAGGAGAAAATCATGTTAGTTAAAAATCCAAAATTTGAAATATCAGCAGTATCACCAAAACAATATCCAAAAAACGGGTTACCAGAAATCGTTTTAGTAGGAAAATCTAATGTTGGAAAATCAAGTTTTATAAACACTATGATAAATAGAAAAAAACTTGCCAGAACAAGTAGTGAACCTGGTAAAACAAGACAAATAAACTTTTATAACATTGATAATCAATTTTATTTTGTCGACTTACCTGGATATGGATACAGCAAAATGTCAAAAAAAGAGCAAGAACAAGTTGGAAAATTTATTGAAGAATACTTATTTAATAGAAAAGAAATTTGTTTAATTATATTTTTAATAGACATTCGCCACAACCCAACTGCAAATGATAAATTAATGTATAATTATATTATTTCATCTGGTTTACCATTTATTATACTTGCAAATAAAGCAGATAAAATAGCAATTACAAAAGTAGAAACACAGGTAAAAAATCTTCAAAAGGAAATTAATCCTATTGGTGACATTATTACATTACCTTTTTCTTCAGAACGAAAAATATATAAAGATGAAGTTTGGAAAGAAATAGAAAAGCGGATTATAAAAAATCCGCTTTTTTCTAACAACATTTGCATTTATACTTTTTATCTTTTCCTTTGTTGCATATCATTAAAATTAAACTTAAAATAAATAGTATTCCTAGAACAACTGCTAAAACTATTATAGCTGCTAAAGCTTCTAAAAATGTTGTAGCTAAAGTTGCCCCTAAAATTATTCCTATGACTGTTGCAAATGCTGCAAATATTATTCCTGCAATTATAACCAAACAACCTACTTTGCTTTTACATTTATTTTCTTTATTATCATAACAATAAATTGTATCTTGTGGCTCCATAATAGTCACCCCCCACATAACACTTTATTTTTTGTGTTATAATATATATTATGATATAAAAATCAAAATGTGACATAAAAAGTCAATAAGATCACTATCCTATAAATTTATTAATTCTATTTACAATTTGTTCTTTTCCTAAAACATTCATTATTTCATATAAATCTGGTGTATTTGTTCTTTTTGTTAAAACAACTCTTAACACTGTGCTTACATCTCCAACATGGGCATCATATGCACCTGGATTCGCCTTAAATTCTTTTACTTCTTTAGCATAACCCATTTCTCCTGATAATTCTTTTATTTTTTCAAACCATGCTTGTTTATCATCATTTTCATTATAATATTTTTCTATATATAATCTTAATATTTTTTCAATTGTTTGTTTATTGTTTATAACTTGAAATTGATATTCTTCAGTGTTTTTTTCGAATAAATCATTATACATATATTCTATATTTTCTTTTATATCTGACCATTTAGAAATATCTTTTCTTGGCTTTTTATTTCCTCTTTCAATCCCAAATACTTTTAATGCATAATTTCTATCTTTTAATATTTCTAATAAATCTTTGTCATATTTTTCTGCCCATGAATATGCATTTTCATATACTTGCTCTGCTGTCATTTTTGATATTACTGTTTTAGCTATATCTAAAAGTTTTACCATGTCAAACAAAGCTCCACTTACACTCATTTTATTTAATTTAAATTCAAATTCTTCAATAGATTTTTCTTTGTTTGCTCTTCTCCAATTTTCAAATGTTGAATTTGCTATATTTAATAAATATTCTTTTACACTCTCAGATGGAATCCCCATTTGTGCATAATAACTAACTGCTGCTTCAGGATCTTTTCTTTTACTTAATTTTCTTTTATTTCCTTCATCATTTTTCATTATTGGTGCAATATGTGCATATTTAGGTGCTTTAAATCCTAATTCATGGAATAATTGCAAATGAAGTGGTACAGAAGAAAGCCATTCATCACCTCTAATTACATGTGTTGTATGCATTAAGTGATCATCAATAGCATGTGCAAAATGATATGTTGGAAGACCATCTGCTTTTATTATAACAATATCTTGATCATTTTCAGGGAAATCCACATTTCCTTTTATTACATCATGATGTTTTATTTTTTTATCTTCTCTTCCTGGTGATTTAAATCTTATTATATATTTTTCTCCATTTTTTATTTTATTTATAGCTTCTTCAACAGTTATATTTCTGCATTTAGCCCACACACCATAATAACCAGGTCTTATTTTAGCAGACTCTTGTTTTTTTCTTATTTCTTCACCCTCTTCTGGTGTGCAAAAACATGGATATGCTTTTCCTTGTTCTATTAAATATTTTGCATATGCTTGATAAATTTCTTTTCTAAGACTTTGTTTATAAGGACCATATTTTCCCTTTTCATCATCTTCAGAAATCATACCTTCGTCTGGTTCAATATTAAATTCTTTCAATGCTGTTACTATTCCAGAAACTCCATTTTCAACTTCTCTTTTTTGGTCAGTGTCTTCAATTCTTAAGAAAAATACACCATTAGTTTGATTTGCAATTTTTTTTGCAATTAATGCTTGGTACAATCCACCAATGTGTACAAATCCTGTTGGGCTAGGTGCAAATCTAGTTACTATAGCCCCTTCTTCTAAATTTCTTTGAGGATATTTTTCTTCATAATATGATATTTCCTTTGCATTTGGAAATATTAAATCTGCTAAATCTTTATAATTCATGTTAATTCTCCTTTTAATAAAATTATAAATTATTAATTTTATTTTGTTACTAAATTTAATTAAACTTCCATTATAATTGGTATTATCATTGGATTTCTTTTTGTTTTCATAAAAATATAATCTCTTAAATTTTCTCTAACTCCATTTTTTATTGTAGCCCAGTCTCTAACTCCTCTTTCTTCGAATTTTCTAACTTCGTGTCTAACAACAGATTTTACATCATCCATTAAATTTTCAGATTCTCTAACATATACAAATCCTCTTGATATAACATCTGGACCTGCGACAACTTCACCTGTTGTAGAATCCATTGTTAATACAATTACTATTAAACCATCTTGTGATAAATGTTGTCTATCTCTTAAAACAATATTTCCAACATCTCCAACACCTAGTCCGTCTACTAAAACTCTACCACTTGGTACGGATGTAGTAAACTCTGCACTTTCTTCATCTATTTCTAGTACTCTACCATTTGACAACATTATAATATTATCTTTTTCTATTCCCATGCTTTGTGCTGTTTCGCTATGTGCTATTAATTGTCTATATTCACCATGTACTGGTATAAAATATTTAGGTTTTGCTAATGCTAAAATTAATTTTTGTTCTTCTTGGCAAGCATGTCCTGAAACATGTATTGCTTCTAATGAAGAATATACTACTTCTGCTCCTATTTGCATTAAATCATCAATTACTTTAGAAACAAATTTTTCATTTCCTGGTATTGGTGTTGCAGAAATAATAACTAAGTCATTTGGCGTGATTTTAACTTTTCTATGATCTCCTGCTGCCATTCTTGTTAATGCTGACATAGGTTCGCCTTGACTTCCTGTTGTTATAATAACTAATTGCTCATCATTATATGTGTTTATCATATCTATGTCTATAAAAATGTTTTCTGGGCAATCAATATATCCTAATTTTCTTGCAGTTTCTATCATATTTATCATGCTTCTTCCACAAACGGCAATTTTTCTATTATACTTAACTGCTGAATTTACTATTTGTTGTACTCTGTGTACATTTGAAGCAAAAGTTGCAACTACTATTCTTTTAGTACAATGTAAAAATAATTTGTCAAAAACTTCTCCAACTGAACTTTCAGACATTGTAAATCCTTTTCTTTCACTATTTGTACTATCTGACATTAAAGCTAAAATGCCTTTGTTTCCAAGCTCTGCAATTCTTCCAAAGTCCATTATTTTTCCATCTATTGGTGTATAATCTATTTTAAAATCTCCTGTGTGTAATACAGTTCCAGCTGGTGTTGTAATTGCAAGCATTACAGAATCTGGTATACTGTGTGAACTTCTTATAAATTCAACTTTAAAATTCTTTCCAAGTTTTATAGTTTGTCCTTGCATTACTTCATGTAATTTTGTACTTCTTAATAATTTATGTTCTTCAAGTTTATTTTGTATTAAACCAACTGTTAATTTTGTAGCATAAATCGGTATATTTATTTTCTTTAATAAATATGGTACACTTCCTATATGATCTTCATGTCCATGTGTTATAACTAAACCTTTAATTTTATTTACATTTTTTTCTAGATATGTTATATCAGGAATTACTAAATCAACTCCAAGCATATCATCTTCTGGGAATGATAAACCACAATCTACTACAATTATCTCATCTTCATACTCAAATACTGTAATATTTTTTCCTATTTCATGTAAACCACCTAATGGTATAATTTTTAATTTAGGCTTTTTAAAAATGTTGTTTTTTGTATTTCTTCTTGTTCTTGTATTATTTTTTCTTTCTTTTAAATCTTTCTGTTCATTCAATAAAATTTCTTGTTCTGTTGCATTTTCATTGTTTAATTCTCTTTTTGTTCTTCTAGTTCTTCTTACTCTTTCAGTATTATTTGCATTTTCTGAATTTCTTGTTCTTGTATTTCTTCTTCTCTCTTTTTTATAACCATCTTCGTTATTTTCAGTATTATTGTTTACTTTTTCAATTTCTGTTATATTTTCTACTAATTCATTATTTTGTATTTTTTTATTTCTTGGTGTTCTTCTTCTTATAGTTCTTTCTTGTTTTTCACCTGTTTCTAATATTTTGTGTGTAACATTTACTTTTGAAGTTCTATTTGTTCTCGTATTTCTTGTTTTTTTAACAATACTCTCTTTCTCTGTGTTTTTTGTATTATTTTGTATATTCTCTTCTGTCATATTTTTTAAATTTCTCCTTTCATTTTTTGTAGTATATGTTTTAAATTACATTAATATAATATTTTATTTGTAACATTTTTATATACTTTTTTGATTTTATATTTATTTTTACTAATTTAATTTAATCTCATTATTTATTATTATTTTATCCACGAACATTAAAAACACTAGCATTTACTAAAATATTTTAAGTTCACATTATTTGTTCGTGCACAAAATTTGATTTGCAAATTTCCGTGCATTGTTATTTGTTATATTGTAAAAAGTTTAAATAAATTTTGACAACATAACCAATGGCGACCACGTCGCTTTGTTTTATTCTTTTATTTTCCGTTCTCTTATGGTTCCCGCTCTTTTTATATAATAGAAATTTCTACTTTTCTGTTATATAAAAGCTACAATCTTAGCCCTTTAAATTTTTCTATTTTTAGTTAAAAATTCAAATTGGGCGAAACAAAGGGGCGTCTACGTCGCACTTTGTTCTTAAACTAGTTTTTATAATAAAATCTCATTTTTTAGCTTATGCTAAACACTGATTTGTATTATACAATATATTTTTTTAAAAGTCAAATATTGATTTATGGAATTTTTTCGTTTGTACCCATTTTTGAACTAATTCATGTCAAATATTTCTAGTTTGTCTTATATTGAATTTTATTTTATTAGTAAATTTTCTAATAATATATTTAAACACAAAAAAATGGCGCACTATCCCTATTACAACCTCATATGTCTTTTAATTTTATTTACGCTACTAAACTTCGTATATTTTCTTGTTTATTCTTTATATGTCCTTTTGCTATTGTTAGCATTACTATAAATGTTAGATTTAACATTTTTTTATACTGATTAATGGCTGTAAATGGCTTAACTTCATGTCGTTACATTTTTATTACAGATTTTACACCCACGGTTTTATGGTTTCTAAACTATCGAAATGATTCTAAAACAAAAAGAAAAAAGTCCATACATATATAATGTATAGACATAATTTTGAATAAAAATGCAATATTCTGATTTAAATATTTATAAATTGAATTAATATTTGTAAGAATTTAAATTTCTTTTTTTATTTGATTTAATTCTTCCATAGAAATTTTTGTTATTTTTATAATAACTTCTTCTTTAATATTATTTTTTAGCATTTCAATAATAATATTTTTTTCTCTTTTGTTTAATTCATTTTCTTTTTGTACAAGTTCGTTTTCTTTCTGCGCAAATTCGTTTTCTTTCTGCGCAAATTCGTTTTCTTTCTGCGCAAATTCGTTTTCTTTCTGTGCAAATTCATTTTCTTTTTCTTCAATATAAAATATTTTTTCTGCTGTTTCATTAATAGCTTGTTCAACCAGTTGTTCTAACATATATTCATCATCTCCTTTCATTTCTGACAAATTTATTGCATATTTTTCTTTTAGTATTTTTGATAATTTGTTTGCTTTTTCATATCCAATTCTTTTTTCATAGATATGTCTTATTAAATTATTCAGTATTCTAATTTCCTTATTTTCTAAGTCTTTTTTAGTAAGTTTTATATACCTTTCGATAAGTTGTTCTACACTGTTAGATTTATCTATTGCCATTACATTATAAACAAAATCATCTTTTTTTATGAGTTCTTCACTCGTATAATTATTTGAATCTATTACTTTATAATAATCAAATGGCTTTAATTTTACTCCATATAATTTTTCTTGTTTTTCAGATATGTATTTGTTAACATCCCATTTATTTTTTCCTGTATATATTATAAATGAGAAAATCATTGGTATTTTATAATCTTTTTTCTTTATTTCTTTTTCATCAACTACACTTTCCATTATTGCAACATTGTATTTAATTAACCTATATGGCATTGAATAATCTATTGATGATTGATGTTCAATATGAAAGAATATTTTTGTATTCTTTTTTTGATAAATTACATCTGTTCTATTTTCTATAAAATTAGATGTTATAAATTCATTCCTATATTTGCATAAATCTTCTTTTTTTAGTGCATATTTTGTATTTGTTAATTCCAAAATATTGTTTAAAAAATTTGTTACTATTTCTTTTTCTTCTAATATTATTTTAAATATTTTATCATGTTCATTATTTATTGTATTGTACTTATATTCCTCATTTGTATCATTCAATATATTTTTTTCACTTTTATTACATACATTTAAATTATTAAAAATATTTTTATAATTTAAATAATCTTTGTATGTAAATACTTTCATTTTATCACTTCCTAGTATAGTATTTTTTTTTTGATTAATCAATTTTGATTTTATAGTAAATTTACTCTTCCATAACTGTTTTTTTATATTTTCTTTGTTTTACTTTATAATTTATTTTTACATTTCATTTTTCTTTATTTTTCATATTTATTTATGCAAATTAATAACCTGTAACTGGTAATTTTTTTACTATCTGATTACTGTTACTTTTTTCTACATCAATTTTAGGTGTTTCTTCCTTGCCATTATATACATTTACTGTTAGCTGTTCATTTAATGAAATATTAGCTTCTATTACTTCTTCATATTTTTCATAACCATTAATTGTGTTTGATTCTCTTATATAATATTTTCCAGGTACTAAATTTTCTATAACGATTTTTCCATTTTTATCAGTTCTCAAGTCAGAATAAATTATATTTTTATTTTCATCTAATAATTCAAATGTTACATTTTCTAAATATTCACCTGTATCTTTATCCTGTTTTACTATTATTATTTTAGTTTCATTTTTTGAATAATAATCAAAACTTTCTCCATTAGAATCTTCATATGTTTCAGCTATTAAAGCATAATCTTGATTTGCTGAATTTGGAGCTGTTCCATATAAGATTGGCTTTGTTTCCATTTTAGTTTCTACCTTAATTTTTATGTTTCCTGAACTAGTAAGATTCTTTATTGGAATTAAAATTTTGAACTTTTCTTGCGGTTTAAATTCATTTGTTTCTTTGTTTTCTAAATTTGTTATTTTTAATTCCAAATCTTTATTTTCATCATTTTCTACACTAATTTTATAATTTTTTATATCCGCTTGTGCTATAATAGAAAATTCTTTTGATACATAATTTTTATCTTTGCTATCTTGTTTCCATATATCACTACCTTTATCTATTTTTACATTATTAGAAATTTTAGTTTCAGTAGAATTATTCGCATCTACTAAAATTTTTTTCATGCAATTTAGTGTTCTTATTCCTGCTTCTCCTATTGGTTCATAATCATTTATATTGTTTCCATGTATATAACAATATATTGATTGTTTTGTTGCCGTAAATGCTTCTTCTTTATTTGAAACTCCTAGTTCTTGTATTGTTTTATATGGATATCCATTTATCATTGTTCTCCACAAACCTATATCTGTTATCATATTTGTTACATCTACTGTATATGGAATATCTTCAACTCCTTTTTTATTTTTATCCATACAATATGCTGGATAAGCAATACCATCATTAAAATATTCTACATAGTTTACCTTTACAATTACTCCTTTGTATTTTAATAGCTGTCCGCAATCTCCAACAGATTTAACCTCAGCTTTTTCTATATGTTTTGCATATACTGAATTTATAAAACTTAAACTGGCAATTATATATATTAAAATTGCAACTATACTTTTCAAAATAATTCTTTTTTTATTTAATACATTCAAATTTTCTCTCTCCTATCTTTTTTATATTTAATTTACTTCAATTGCTTGTATGCATCTTCTATATGTTGGTTCATTTTCTACACATGTAATAAGTGTTAATTTGTTTTCTTTTGTGTTTTCTAATTTTTTCCAATCTGTGTCTGATATAATACTACTATCTATCACTTTATATGTTTTCATATTATTTTTATAGTTATATATTAATACATCTCCATTTTGTAACTTTTTCAAATTTTCAAAATAATTATTTTTATACCCTCTATTATGTGCTGCTAAACCTATGTTGCCATCTAATTTATTTGTTTCTTCAAAATGACCTATATAATTATCCATTATATCTTTTGTTGTTCCTTCTTCTATATTAGCTTTTAGATTTATCTTTGGTATTTCTAAGTACCATTCTTCTTTATTCTTTGTTTTTTCTATTTTGTCTATTTCAGTACTTTGTATATTTTCATTTAACGTTTTATTTTCTTCAGTTTCTTTAATATTTTCTTCCTCTTTTAAATTTTTTTCTTCCGTTTCGAATCCTGCCTTAAAATGTGTATTTTTATTGAAATTATTTATATTGCTGATAATAAAATTGAATGAACAAAATATAATAATTGAAATTAAAAGACTGACACAGTTAATATACATATTAGTATATTTATACATTATTAATTAATATCTACCTCCCATTTATTTTTACTTATGTTGGATTATTAAAGATTAAATTTTTTTCGAAAAAATTTGAATAAATTATATTTTATAATATAAATTTGACAGTTAACTTAATATTATGATAATACATTTTTTGGAATTTGTAAAGAACTTTTCATCGCAAAATTCGACAAAAAGTGACAATCATGGCATTTTTATCAGTTATAATGCATGATACAGCGAATAGCAAATAAAAGAAAGATTTAAAAATTTTTCTTTTATTTGCTTTAATTTTTATTTTCTTGTTGGCAATTCTAAATAAAATTCAACCCCATTTTCTTTATTAATAACACCATATACATTTCCATAATTATTCATAATAGCTTTTACAAAAGATAATCCTATTCCTGTTCCTCCACTTGCTCTATTTCTTGATTGATCTACTTTATAAAATCTATTCCATATTCTTGCTATATGTTCTTCTTTTATATTGCTACCTGTGTTAAAAATATTTACTCTTACATTTCCATTTTCTTTATTATAATAATTTTCTATTTGTATATATTTTTCACCATATGATTCATCTACATGTTTTATTGCATTTGTAATATAGTTTGTTATTACTTGTTCTATATAAAATTCATCTGCAAATACTTCAATTTTATCTGAAGTCTTAAATCTAACTTCAACATTTTTTTCTTCTAACATTACTTTCGATTTTCTAACAACTTCTTTTTCTAACTCTACAATATTAAAATTTGTATCACAAAATTCTCTCTTTCCATATTCTAATTTCATTAATTCCAATAGCTGTTTTACTAGTTTATCCATTTTATTGCTTTCATCTAAAATAACTTCAGCATAAAATTTTCTGCTTTCATCATCTGTATTTATATTTTCTAGTAATCCTTCACTATATCCTTGAATTAAAGCAATTGGTGTTTTTAATTCATGTGATACATCAGAAATAAAGCTTTTACGCATTTCATCTATTTTTGATTTCTCTTCTATATCTCTTTCAAGTTCAATATTTGTGCTTCTTAGCTGTTTTATAGTCTTTTCAAGCTTTTCTGACATTAAATTAATACTTTTTCCTAAGTTATTAATTTCATCATCAACATTAGTAATTTTATATTTATGACTAAAATCCAAATTAGCCATTTTTTTTGCAATAGCATTTAGTTCAAGTATAGGATCAGTAAATTTTCTTGATACATAAGAAACAATAACAGCTGAAATTAGGATAGTAAAACCAGCCATTAAATATAAGAAATTATTTGAAATTTTAACACTTTCTTGTATAGATGTTATTGGTATTCTTATATATAATAAATATCCATTATCAAGCATTGCAGACAATAATACATATGTTACATCTGTTTTTCTATCTTTTACTTTTTTTATGGTATATTTATCATTTTTTTCAATTTCCTCACTTACATTTTCATATATTTTACTTGTCATTTCGCTCATTTGTCCTAAAGTGGAAAAAAAATCTTTATTAGATGTATATACATTTACATCTTGATCATTTTTTATTAATATATCAAAATTATTTTTTATTGCTATTTTTTCAAGTTGTGATTCAATATTTTCATCACTGTTACTTGAATTAGAATAATAGTCATTTACTATTTGATATACCGATTTTAACGATTTTGTTTTACTATATAAATAAAATTGTCCAAATATAAAATTATTTACTAAAATTAAAAAAACTATTATTAGCAATATTACTGTTGATAATGTTAAAAATAATTTTACCCTAACAGATTTTAGTACATTATTTATTTTTTTCATTTTTATCATTCCAATCAAACCACATTTATTTAATTTCAAATTTATAACCTACTCCTCGCATGGTTTTTATGTATTTTCCTTTTCTACCCAATTTATGTCTAATTTTTTTTATATGACTATCTATTGTTCTTGAATCACCATAATAATCATAATTCCATACATTATTTAATATTTTATCCCTAGAAAGTGCAATATTTTCGTTTTCTACTAAATATGTTAATAATTCATATTCCCTTAAACTTAACTCTATTTGCTTTCCATCTACTTTTACAGTCCTTCCTTCTTTATCTATTTCAATTCCGCCATAATCTTTAGACATATTTTCTTGTGATCCCGTTCTTTTTAAAATTGCTTCAACCCTTGCCACTAATATTTTTGGACTAAACGGTTTTGAGATATATTCATCAACACCTAATTCAAATCCAAATAATTCATCTTGTTCTTCGCCTCTTGCTGTTAACATTATAATTGGTACTTTTGAATTTTCTTGACGTATTTGCCTTAAAACAGACCACCCATCTAATTTTGGCATCATTACATCTAATAATATTAAACTTATTTTTTCTTTATTTTTAGAATATACCTCTAGAGCATTTTCTCCGTCGCATGCTTCAAAAATTCCATAGCCTTTCGCTTTCAAAAAATCTTTTATTAATTTTCTCATTCTTTCTTCATCATCTACAATTAATATATTATTTTCGAACATCTTATCCTCCTTAACACTTTTATTTTATCATATTAGTTTATATTATACAATTTATTTATGTCCTTTTTATGAACTAGATAACTTCTTATTGCACAATTTTATAAATTTCGACATATTATAATATAATTAGATACATGACTTTTCTATGTTGTCTATTTATAATAAAATGAAAGGTTTTGAATGATAATGATAATAAATTCTTTAATTTTAGCTATCTCTAGTAGTATTGATTCTTTAGGAATTGGCATTACATATGGAATTAAAAATACAACGATTTCAAATTATGGAAAACTAATTTTATTTTCTATTTCAATAATTGTTTCTCTGTTATCAATTCTAATAGGAAATAAAATTAAAAATATTTTTCCATATAATATTACTTATTTTATTGGCAATTTAATTTTAATTATTATTGGATTACTCTTATGCTTTCAAATTTCATCAGATTTTGACTCATCAAATTCCATTGATTGTAAAGAAGCCTTTTTTTTAGGCATTGCTCTTTCTTTAGATAGTTTTTGTATTGGAATAGGTGGTAGCATAATTGGAATTAGCTCTACAATTTTTCCTTTATTTATAGCTTTTTCTCAATTGTTTTTTTTAAGCCTTGGAAATTTTTTAGGAAAAAAATTGCATAAAATAAGTAATATACCTAATAATATTTGGTCTATTATTTCAGGAATATTACTTATTTTTATAGGATTTAGTAAATTTTTTATACATTAGTAGAAGGTGCCAATTTCATTGAAAGCAATTTAGAAATTCCGCTTTCTTCCATTGTAACTCCATATACAGTATCAGCTGCTTCCATTGTTCCTTTTCTGTGTGTTATTACCAAAAACTGTGTATTTTTTGAAAATTTCTTTAAATATTCTGCAAATCTAAATACATTTACATCATCTAAAGCTGCTTCTATTTCATCTAACACACAAAATGGTGCAGGGTTTATTTTTAAAATTGCAAATAATAAAGCTATTGCTGTAAAAGCTTTTTCACCACCTGATAATAGTGACATATTTTGAAGTTTTTTTCCAGGTGGTTGAACATTTATATCTATTCCACATTCTAAAATATTTTCTTCGTCTTCTAGTTTTAATGTTGCATTTCCTCCACCAAATAACTCTCTAAACACCTCTGTAAAATTTTTATTTATAATTTTAAATTGCTCTTTAAATTGTTCTTTCATGGTATTTGTCATTTCAGATATTACTTTTCTAAGTTTGCTCATAGTATTTTCTAAGTCGACTCTTTGTTCACACATAAAATCATATCTTTCTTTTAATGTTTTATATTCTTCTATTGAATCTACATTTACACTACCTAATTCTCTAATATCTACTCTTAAATTATTTACTTTCTTTTGAGTTAAAGAAACATTATCTGGCTTTTTATAATCACTTGCATTATTCGGCGTAATTTCATATTCTTCCCACATTTTATTTACACACTCATTTATATCTTCTTCAAGTTTTGTTTTTTTCACTTCTATTTTTATAATTTGAGCTTTTAAATCTTCTATTAAACTAAACTTTTCTGATATTTCATTTTCTTTTCTATTTAGATTTTCATTTTTGTTATTTCTTATAATTTTTAATTCTTCAATTTTAGAATTACTATTTATAACTTCTTTTTTTATTTTTTCGATTTTTAAATCTGATTCTTCAATTACTTTTTGAAGTTCTATATTTTCTTTTCCAATTTGTTCAATTTGAATTTTTTTATTATAAATACTTTTATTATTGTTTTCAATTTCCAAATTTATTCTCTCTTGTATTTCTTCAATTGAACTTTCACTTTCATCAAATGATGATACTGAAATTTTCAAATTTGTTATATCAAAATTCAAGTCATCTATATATTTTTGCTGTTCTTTATTAGATTCTGCATATTCTGATATTATTTTATTTAGTTCCTCTGTTTGATTATTTAGTTCAGTTATTTTGTTTTTTAGTTTTTCTTCATCAATTAATGTATTTTCTTTTTGACTTTGCAAATTTTTCCATTCTTTTTTTAATTTTTCAACTTTTTGTTCATTTTTTTGTACACTTTCTTCAATTGCTAAAACTTTTTGTTTTTCTGTTGCATATGTAATATTAACTTCTTGTAATTCTTTATCTAATAATTTTATATTTTCCAATGTTTCATTTGCATTGTTTTCATATTCTATTTTTTCTGATTTTTTATTTTCGATTTTTGTATTTAAATTTTTTATTTCATCTCTTAATCTTTCTATTTCTCTACTTCTACCCAAAATATTTACAGTTTTTTTATTAAATGAACCACCTGTAATTGAACCAGAAGAATTAATAACATCTCCATCTAATGTTACTATTCTAAATGTGTAATTATTGTTTTTTGCAATATTTATAGCTGTATCCATATTGTCAACAATTACAGTTCTTCCTAATAAATTAAAGATTATTTGTTCATATTTTTTTTCGAATTTTATTAAATCAGCTGCAATACCAATTATTCCTTGGTTATTACCTATTATTTTTTCAATTTTTTTACCTTTTACAGATGTTAAAGGCAAAAAAGAAGCTCTTCCTAAATTATTTTTTCTTAAATGTTCAACTAATTTTTTAGCATCTTGTTCTGTTTCTGTAACTATATTTTGTAAACTAGCACCCAAACACATTTCTATTGCTGTTTGATACTTCTCAGGTACCTCTATTATATTTGCAAGAACTCCACACATTCCTTTTCCTAATTCTTTATCATTTTCACAATTTAATAAAAGTTGTTTTACACTTTTTATATAGCCTTCTTTTTCTCTTTCAGTTTCAATTAAAAATTTAAGTCTAGATTCTTTAATTCTCATTTCATTTGCATAAGCATTAATAATGCTTTCATAATTTTTAAGTTTTACATTAACTTCTTCTCTTTTTTCATTTGTTTGTTTTAATTTATAAGCAATTTTATTTCTTTTATCTTCAATTTCATAAAACTGTTTTAAAATGTCTTCCTTATTTATTCTAGATAAATCAAGTTCAGATATATAATTAGATATTTCATCTTTAATTTGTTTCTGTCTTTTTTCATCATTTTCATAATTTATTTTTTGTGTATTTATATTTGTTTGTAATTCATATTTTTGTTCAATATTTGTTTCTACTTTTTTCTTATATTCTTCAATTTCAATTTCTTTACTTGTAAGTGTCTTTGTTATTTCTTCTAGTTTATCTTCTTTTTCTTTTAATTCTGTTTCAAATTTTTCTTTATTTTGTTTTAAATTATCTCTTTTCTTCTCTTTCTGTTCTTTTTCTTCCTTTAGCTCTTTAATTCTTGAATTTTGTTCTTCAATTTCCTCTTCATACCTTTTATTATTTTCTTTATTATTATTAATTTTTGTATTTGCAACATTTATTTCAGAATTAATTGTTTCTATTTCTTTTTGACTTTCAAATCCTAAATTTGACATATGCTCAATTTGTTTAGTGATTTCATCAATTTCAAATTTCAACTTTTCCTTTAATTCTTTGATATTGTTTAATTTTTCTTCTTCATCTTTGCATTGACTTTCAAAAATTTGATGATCATTCACAACTTTTTCTAAATCTATTTTATATTTTTCTATATTATATAAAAATAAACCTATTTCAATATTTTTAAGTTCTTCTTTTAAATTTAAATATTTTTTAGCTTTATCAGATTGTTTTTTTAATGGTTCTATATTTGTTTCTATTTCTGATAAAATATCATTAATTCTTAATAAATTTAGTTTTGTATGTTCTAGTTTTTTTTCACTTTCTTCTTTTCTGGTTCTATACTTTAC